>NC_009706.1:2744735-3049706 GCF_000016505.1 Clostridium kluyveri DSM 555 | reverse complement strand
ATATTAATTTTACTGCAGCTTTGGAGTTTGCACTAAATAGAGGTAAAAGTAGGATCACTGGTGAGAAAATAGGTTTGGACGAGAAAAATCCAATGAATTTTAAGTCTTATGAGGAAGTTGAAAAAGCCTTTTACAAGCAATTTGATAATTTAATTGAACACTCAATTATAGCCACTTTATTAGCACAGAAACTTCATAAGGAAATGGTTCCAAGACCATTTTTATCTTCCTGTATAGAAGAGTGTATGATAAAAGGCAGGGATTTAGTTGATACTGGGGCAAAATACAACATAGGACCTGTGCTTACAGGAATAGGGCTTGCAGTTACATCTAACTCTCTTGCAGTAATCAAGAAACTTGTTTTTGAAGATAAAGTCACCACAATGGAAAATTTGATAAAGGTACTTGATGCAAATTGGGAAGGCTACGAAGAGTTAAGACAATTAGCTATTGCCGTACCAAAGTATGGTAATGATATAGACTATGTAGATGATATTGCCATCAAGATGGCAAATCATTATTACAAAGAGGGGCACAGATATAAGGACATAAATGGTAATAATTTCATCACTGCCTTTATGGGAATTTCTAACTATCTGCCTGCAGGAAAAGTTATCGGAGCAACGAGCTGTGGTAGAAAAGCTAGAGAACCATTATCTGAAGGTGTATCACCATTTGCAGGTTCTGATACCTCAACACCACTAGCAGCCATGCGTTCAGCAGCCAAAATTAATCAGGATGTACATTCTGGCGGAACACTGTTAAATTTAAGATTGAATGAAGATTTAGTAAGTACTAAAAGAGGACAGAGTAACTTAGGAGCAATGATTCAATCCTTCTTTTCTCTGGGAGCATTCCATGTTCAATTTAATACGATATCTACTGAAACACTGCGTAAAGCTCAAAATAATCCTGAAAACTATAAAGATTTGTTGGTCAGGGTTGCAGGATACAGTACACAATTTGTTAATTTATCAAGGGCAATGCAAGATGCAATCATTGCAAGAACGGCTCATGAGAATTATTAAAATTGGAATAAAGACATGGTTTAATTAAATTGTGTTTCTGTTTTAATGTTTCATTTTGAGCAGGGAGGAATTTATATGAATAGCATAAGTGGGTACTTTATGGAGCCGCAGAATTTTTCTGTTAATGATGGAGATGGAATCAGAACAATTATTTTTTTTGCTGGCTGTTCCCTTAAATGCCAATGGTGTTCCAATCCAGAAAGCTGTACAAATTCTAACAAGATTGCATATTATGAAAAGACATGCATAGGATGTGGAAGGTGTGTTCAAGTATGTCCATATGGAGTAGGTATAAATTTAAACCAGAGACTTGAACGAGAAAAATGCAAATCCTGTGGACTTTGCACAGAGGTATGTACAACTAACAGCAGAAAAAATTTGATTTATCACTATAATAGTGAACAAATATTAAAAATAATAGAAAAACAAAGAATATTCTATAGATATTCAGGCGGCGGTGTTACTTTTTCTGGAGGAGAAGCGACACTGCAAACAGATATACTGAGAGAGCTTGTAAATAAACTTTATGATAAAGCCATAGATTTGGCTATTGAGACTTCTGGGCACTTTCAATTCGATAAGGTGAAGGATATATTGGAAAAATTAAATTTAATATTTATAGATATAAAGCATATGGATGATGGTAAACATAAATTTTATACAGGAGTTGGCAATGAAAGAATATTAGAGAACATATCAAGGCTTAAAGAATTGAAAGTACCTGTGGTAGTTCGCATACCAGTAATTGATGGAGTAAATTCAGGTATAGATAATATTAGAAAAACCGCTAAATTTGTTAAAGATAATATAGATAAACCAAAACTAGAGTTATTACCATATCACTCATTTGGCAATAGTAAATATGAGGCTCTTGGTTTAAAAAAACCATCAAGAGAGTTTAAGACCCCATCACAGGAATATTTAATAGAATTATACAAAATAGTTAAAAATAAAGGTGTTGAGGTAGTAAGCTATAGATAAGCTTGTATATATTGGAGATAAAATATTGAAACTAAGGTAAATGGAAAACTTATTAGATTTTGTTTTATTAGATATGATATCTCGTCCACACTGTTGGTCAAAGTAACTAACTGTCGAGAATATTTTATTTTTCCCAGGTATATAACTCATATTTTATGCATAACCAGCCTGTAAAACAGAAAAGATAAGATTAATATATACTTAAGATTTGGAGGGATTATATTGGAGAATACTCATGATTTTCGTTTGCCTGTAGTAAATCTTATTGGCATGGGAGCTATTAAGAATTTATATACAAAACTACTTCCATATAAATTAAGTAAAGCTCTGATTGTTACAGATAAAAATATAATAAGGCTTGGTCATGTTGAAATAGTTGAAGAAATATTAAAAGATTTGTTTATTTCTTATGATATATTTGATGGAATCTTACATCCAGATTGTACAATTTCATTTGTGGAAGATGCTCTTACATACTTTAAAAAAAGACTAAATATATTGAAAAAGGACTATCACTTTATAATATCTGTTGGCGGTGGAACTAACCATGATTGTGCAAAAGGTATAGCTATTGTAGCAACTAATGGTGGAGATATAGAAGATTATGAAGGATATGAAAAAATGACAAAACCCAGTTTACCAGTCATATCAATAAATACCACCTCTGGTTCAGGATCTGAAGTAACTAATATTACAATTATGAGAGATGATAGTAGAGGAGTAAAAATGATTATTGCAGATCCAAAAATGATGCCTATAATATCTGTAAATGATCTTAGATTCATGGAAACCATGCCGCCAAAGATAACTGCTAATTCGGGTATTGATGTTTTGACTCATTCTATAGAAGGATTTGTTGCTATAGAAGCTTCACCCATTACAGATACCTTGGCAATTAATGCTTTAAAGTTAGTTTTTGGGTATCTAAGAAGAGCATATAAAAATGGAAATGACATGGAGGCCAGAGAAAAGATGATGTTTGCCGGCGTTATGGGTGGAATGGTTCTTAACAATGCAGGACTAGGATATGTTCACTCTATGTCCCATCAAATAGGTGCACTTTATGAGGAAATGCATGGAGCTTGTAATGCAGCTCTACTGCCTCATGTATTGGAGTTTAATTCGCTATCAATACCAGAGGAAAGAATTCTTAAAATCAGTGAAACTATGGGGATGAAAGCAACTGATAAACAAGATGCTGTAAATAAAATTAAGCATGGCATTCAAAATCTCTGTAAGGATATTGGACTTCCAATTCATCTCAGTTCTATTGGAGTTGATGAAAATGATTTAGAGTTACTTTCAAAAAATGCTGAAAAAGATATCTGCTCTATTACAAATCCAAGAAGAGGAACTTTTGTGGATATAATGAATATTTTTAAAGCTGCTATGTAAATATATACACTGGTTTTTACTGCACCTAAGATTTTGTCTATAATTATATTTATTACAGGAACTATAGCTTTGATAATACAACTTATAATCTGTAGAAAACATATTGACAATTTGACTAAAAAATAATATACTTAATAAAAACTTTAATAATTTAATAAAGCAAAGGCTGTGACAGAGATAAAAATATTCAATATATTAATTACAGAGAGCTAATGTTAGGTGTAAATTGGCATTGATATGGATATATAATGATCACTCTGGAGCCTCCAAGTTGAAAGGTTTTGCCAAGTAAATGAGGACGTTTACCAGCGATACATGGTTAGGGTTCACTATGAAGATGAATTTAATTTGTTTAAAGTCGACCTGATAATGAGTGACAATTTGTATATCTAATTGTAAATAAGGTGGTACCACGGAAGCGTATCTCCCGTCCTTATAAATATAATAAAATTATATTTATAAGGACGGGAGATTTTTTAATTATATTATAAATAATGGAGGTATAGAACATGACACAACTAACAGAAATAAGATGGCATGGTCGAGGAGGACAAGGTGCTAAAACAGCTTCTCTACTGTTGGCAGATGTTGCATTTAGCATAGGAAAATATGTACAAGGTTTTCCAGAGTATGGACCAGAAAGGATGGGAGCTCCAATAACTGCATACAACAGGATTAGTGGAGAAAAAATACTTGTACATTCCAATATTTATGAACCTGATTATGTTGTTGTGGTAGATGATACTCTTTTGGACGTAGTTGACGTTACAAAGGGGCTTAAAAAAGAGGGTGCAATTATAATAAACACGGAAAAGAGTCAGGAAGAAGTAAAAAAACACCTTAAGGGATATTCTGGTAACGTGTACATAATTAATGCTAGAGAAATATCAGAGGCCTGTTTAGGTAAGTATTTTCCTAATACTCCTATGCTTGCGGCAGTAGTTAAGGTAAGTGAAGTAATGGATGAGAATACATTTATTGAACAAATGAGAGCTTCCTTCAAACATAAATTTTCCTCAAAATCTGAGGTAATAGAAGGTAATATGAAGGCTCTAGAAAGGTCTTTGAAGGAGGTAAGGAAGTAATGGGTAAAACAAAGATAAATGAGACAACTAAATGGAGAGAAATGACTGCAGGGGGAAGTATATATTTAAGTGGTAATTCAAAAGAATTTATTACTGGAAGCTGGAGGGTAGATAAGCCTGTATTTATACAAGAAAAGTGTAAGCAGTGTCTATTATGTGCACCAGTCTGTCCAGACAGTTCTATACCTGTTAAGGAAGGTAAGAGATTGGATTTTGACTATGATCACTGCAAAGGGTGTGGAATATGTGCAGAGGCTTGTGCATTTGAAGCAATTAAGATGGTAAAGGATGAAAAATAGGAGGGGAAAATATGAGTATAAAAGAAAGACTATCAGGAAATGAAGCCATAGCAATAGCTATAAAACAAATAGAACCAGATGTAATGCCTGCTTTCCCAATAACGCCTTCTACAGAAATTCCTCAGTATTTTACAAAATATGTAGCCGATGGAAAAGTAAGGACAGAATTTATACCAGTGGAAAGTGAGCATAGTTCAATGGGTGCAGCTATTGGTGCTCAGGCAGCAGGTGCTAGGACAGTAACAGCAACTTCATCATGTGGACTTGCTTTAATGTGGGAGCTTCTGTATGTTGCTGCATCCAGCAGATTACCAATAACTATGGCAGTAGTAAACAGAGCATTATCTGGTCCTATAAATATAAATGCAGATCACTCTGATACCATGGGAGCAAGGGATTCAGGCTGGATACAGATATATTCAGAAAACAATCAAGAGGCATATGATAATTTCATACAGGCTGTGAGAATTGGTGCATATAAAGATGTACAGTTACCAGTAATGGTTTGTCAGGACGGATTTATAACGAGTCATGCAGTTGAAAATATTGAATTAATAGAAGATGAAAAAGTAAAAGAATTTGTGGGGGAATATAATCCAGAACATTATCTTATGAATCCAAATGAGACCATGGCTGTAGGTCCATATGATATATCTGCATATTACATGGAACATAAAAGGCTTCAAGCACAGGCTATGATAAATGCAGAAAAGGTAATTTTAGAGGTAGCTGAAGAATTTGCAGAAATGACAGGAAGAAAATATGGATTTTTTGAAGAATATGAGCTTGAAGATGCAGAGTATGCAATTGTGGTAATTAATTCAACTGCAGGAACAGCAAAAGCAGCTGTAAATAAATTAAGACAAGCAGGGAAAAAGGCTGGATTACTTAAAATAAGAGTATTTAGACCATTTCCAGCAAAAAAAATTGCAGAAGCTTTAAAAAATACAAAGGCCATAGCTGTAATGGACAGATCAGAAGGTTTTTCAGCCTGTGGAGGTCCTGTTTTTGCTGAGGTAAGATCTGCAATGTTTGATGTGGAAAATGTTCCTAAGATAATAAACTATGTTTACGGATTAGGGGGAAGAGATATCGCCGTAAATGATATAGAAAAAGTTTATAATGATTTAAGTGAAATAGCTGAATCTGGAACTTGTGGTGAAACATATAGATTTTTAGGAGTCAGAGAGTAGGAGGTGGAGTATAATGGAATATAAATTTAAAGAAGAAATGAATAAGCCAGAAAGATTAGTGGGCGGTCATAGAATGTGTGCTGGATGTGGTGCTCCTATTGCGGTGAGAAGTGTACTTAGGGCTCTAGGAGAAAAGGATAAGGCAGTAATAGGTTCTGCAACAGGATGTTTGGAGGTTTCTACATTTATGTATCCATATACATCTTGGAAGGATTCTTTTGTACATAGTGCTTTTGAATGTGCGGGAGCAACTATGGGTGGTGTAGAGAGAGCATACACTGCTTTAAGAAAGAGAGGAAAGATTAAGGAAGATTATAAATTCATAACCTTTGGAGGAGATGGAGGAACATATGATATAGGATTTCAATCACTGTCTGGTGCTATGGAAAGAGGCCATGACATGGTATATGTATGCTATGATAATGGAGCATATATGAATACGGGAATTCAAAGGTCATCAGCAACTCCTAAGTATGCAGATACCACAACCACACCAGTTGGAGCCGTATCATCAGGTAAATCACAGTTTAGGAAGAATCTTACAGAAATAATGGTAAGCCATAATATACCATATGTAGCTCAGACAACATTTTTGGGAAATTTTAAAGATATACATGAAAAGGCCCATAGGGCAATATACAAAAAGGGACCGGCGTTTTTAAATGTATTATCCCCATGTCCAAGAGGTTGGAGATACGAAACCGCTGATTTAATGAATATATGTAAATTAGCAGTGGATACATGTTTTTGGCCTATTTTTGAGGTTGAAGATGGAAAGTGGAAATTAAATTATAAGCCTAAAAATAAGCTTCCAATAGAAGACTTCTTAAGACCACAGGGAAGATTTAAGCACTTATTCAAAAAAGGCAATGAATATATGATTGCTGAATTACAAGAAGAGATAGATAAGCGTTGGGAAACCTTATTAAAAAAATGTGAAGAATAGGTAGAAAAGCCATTTGTCTTTTTTATGTGGCATATATGGGAATGAGTGTATGTTAAAGGTAAGCACTGTTAAATCAATACTTGTTTCCATTCTATTCATACAATAATGAAGTTTGTTACAAACAGTTAATTAATATGACATTAAACTGTAATAAATACCATGTATGATTATAAGTGTCCTAAGGAAGTACCTTAGAGAAAATAAAAAATAATGTATGTTTACATATATAAAGAAAGTAATGGTAATTACCAAACTGGTGTCTGTAGTTGCAGGGCACTTTAAATTTAAATGCAACTGCCATGAGATAGTATATTCCCAATTTCTTTAAAGTGGGGTATAAGCACTGCTGCCCCTTTGGATAAGCGATTCTAAGATTCAGAGAAAGTATTCCTTATAGGAAAACTCCATCTGAATCTTAGAATCACTTGATATTAAAAAATAAGCATATTACATTTTCATTCCTGGCATATTGCTTATTATTTGAGGATTAACCATACCAAAAATCATTGCAATATGTGCAACTATTAAAAAGCCGCTTATAAGTATAAAATGAATTTTTAATTTATCATTAGATGATTTAGTTTTGAATAGTATTCCTAGTTCCATTAATGCTATTGGTACTAGAAATACTACACCACTTAAATAAGACAGCACTGCAATCACATCTACCCATGTGTGCCATCCATTATTAGTTGTAAGAGGAATTATTACATTTATAAAAAGATATATAAATATTCCTGTGAAATAAATACCATCAAATATTCCAATGATTTTATTTAAAGTTTTTATACCCCCTCTTTCAATTTTATTATAGATTATAAAGAATTCTGTAATAGTAAGGAGTTCGGCACATATTACAGGTACAGCCATAAAAATAATTAAATTCCAGGGCTGGTTATCCATTAATAAAGACATATAATGTGTCATATTCATTAGTTTTACCTCCACAATAAATGTTTTATTAATAATACCAAGGAGATATGAAGATCTTATGAAGATTGTATACAGTGATTAATGAATGTACCTTTTATCTATCCCGAAATAAATTTGCTTACAATTGAAACAACTGAAAAAATATGAATTCCCCCTTTTTAGAAAAATACGCTATAATATTGTTAATAAAGGGGGAGGAATTCGTAGTGGAAACTGTAGAAGAAACTAAAAGTAAAATAGGAATTGTATCATTTATTTTAGGAATCATTGGACTTATGGCAGGGGTGTTGCCCATAATCGGAGCATTTGTGACTATTGCTGGCCTGGTTTTGGGTATAAAGGGGCATAGTACTAATCATAAAAAATTAGCAACTGCTGGCATTTTTTTATGTGTGGTGGGATTGTTTGAGATTGTAGTAAATGGGGCTATCTCTTACAAAGGTACAACGGCAACTTTATTTAATTCTGGTACGAATACAGCTAATATCAATATATCTAATGTAGAAAACAAAAGTACTGAAACTGTCAAAAAAATAATATTTTGCGGAAGTATAGATAATGACCTCAATCCTACAAATGTTGGTGACACTTTTAGTGTAGACAGTCAATTCTATACTAAGTTTGATAATAAAGCTCCATTTAAAACTTCAAAATTAAAAGTAACTATTTATGTAATGAATGGTAGTTCTCAAAGTGTATTTTATACTGAAGATCAGGATGTTGAGCAAGATTATACTGCTCTGGCTATACCACTAAACATTAGTACAGCAGGAAAGTATAAAATTATCATAACGCGTTCCTCTGATAATCAAAAATTAGGTGAAGGTGAGGTAACAGTTGTATTCTATAATTAATTTTTAGGACAAAATGAAATTGAAATTTTTAAGATTTTCTTTCTGTTGTGTGGGGCGATGGAAATTGTGGAGCGACAGGAAGAACTCATTAAAGAAGAAAAAATTAGGTTCCACATCTGTCTGTGAAACCTGTAAATATTTGAGAGAATGTCATAATCAAAGAATTTGTAAGTGAAGTCAAATAATTCCTGAACAGTTTTCATAAATAGGACAGGGCTTAGCATTGCATCCTCCGCAAGCGTTTTTATCACAACGATAGCCAATTTTTTGATAATGAGTTGTAGACTCATCACATGTAGTTACATCTTGATATTTTACGTTAATTGAAATTTTTGTATTATATTTAGGACAAAAACCAGAAATACGTTTTTTTAGAAAAATATTATTCATAACATCGCCACCTTTCATGGTGATAATTCAACAAAACAATGCTAAAACCTTTAGAAGATAATGTAAAGAGGTGACAATTAAGTTATAATCAAAATTATTATGGGATAATTTATGGAGGTGGTTATATAAAATTGAATATGATGTGAAATATAAAAAGGGAGCAATTGTAGCCGAAGAAAGTGGAACGTACCAAAAGTGGCGTACACTTATTAGAAAAGACAACAAATCATCTTGGTTAATTGATGAAATTGGAGAAGGTTAATAAAAAATAGTTCGAAAAGAACCCCAAAAAGCCCTGGTCAACCCAGAGCTTTTATCAGTTAAAACATATTGAGGAACCAATATGAGTATTCTTATGGGCATTAATCATTATGCCCAATTTATCATGTTTTATATTTATCTTACACATATTCATCCAATTACCTAGAGTATTTTTTAAAAGCTATATTTTATTTACTTTTTTCACTTTTTCCATTACTCTATGCCATAAGGGTTTCTCCAGAAAACTTCCTCCTACACTTTTCTCCATGTCAAGAAACATCTTGTAAGGAACAGAAAATGACAGCATGTCAGTTTCAACCATAGGGCGCACTGTAATGTCAGTTAAGCCTACAACTGCTTTCGGATTTTCTTTTTGTGACTGGGCATAAGGAAGAAGAAAAATAGATTGACATCCTGACGCAAAAGGTATCATTACATTTTCGTTTCCTGCCCTATAATAGTTTGCAAGTACCGTAAGTGCTGATAATTGATTGGTATTGACATAAAACACAATTATTTCAGGTTTTTCTTTGGTAATATCAACTTGTGACAAGGGCTTAAATATAACATACTCATATGGAATATCAGTTATTGGTAAACACTTAACAAAATCGTCACCTAGTTCTGAATTTTTCATATATCCTTCCCCTTCAAATTTGCCTTCTTTCCCAACTGTCAAAAAATATTCAATTCCATTTGGATAATTAGGAAACTGCCCAAACCCTAGTCCTACTTTACCACCAGAACATACTGTCGTTTTACGTTCAAAAACTGATATTCTACCTTTTGCTGCAGCAATAAATAGCGGAATTGTACAGTTCCATTTTCCTTCTTTCCCTTGAAGTGCACCTTCAGGCTTTTCGTTACTAAGCAAAATAGCTACCGCTTCATAATGTAAATCTAAACTTTTAACTAAGCGGCTTTCCATATTATTTTCCCCACTTTCATTTTGATATAATTTATATATAAATTTACCATTTAATTATCATAATAATTCTTACTTATCATGATAATTAAAGTGATAAAAAACTACTTAAGATTATCATACATTTGATTTAATAGCTTTTTTATATCCAGGATTTTACTTTTGCTTATTCCTATCGTTGTTTCTTCTAATAATTGCGTAACTATAGGAATTAATTTATCCTTTAATGTCCAGCCACGTTTCGTCAAAAAGATTTGGAAAGCTCTTTTATCTACTGGATGAGGTTTTCTAACAATCAATTTTTTGATTTGCAATTTTTCAAGAATACGATTTGTATTTGGCTTATCCTTAAAGATGATATCAGATAACTCTCTAGGAGTAATACCCTCTTGTACCCATAAACGGTTAAGTACAGACCATTGCTCTGGTGTAACGTCATATTCTTTTAGTCGTTGGAGTAGTTCATTTTTTAATTTTGTATTCAACTTGTTTAGAATAAACCCCAATGAATCATCTAAATTAAATTCCATTTATATCACCACCTAGTTGTTGTGACAACTACATTATACTCCTATGAAAACTATCAGTCAACATATATGTTCGATTTGGCTTTCAGTAAAATATATTTATTTGGATGAGTCGGACTACAATCTTCTATTGACATAGGACACTCTCCTTTATGTTAGTATATAACCAAAATGTGCGTACTTCATTTTTTATCTATTGTATTATATAATTTAGTGAAATTCAATGGAATTTAAAGTATAAAATTTAGGAGGTAGATCATGAAAAAGAATGTTTTGGTTTTAACAGGGAGTCCTAGAAATGGTGGAAATAGCGATTTAATGGCAGACGATTTTATAGAAGGCGCTATAGAAGCAGGACACCAAGTTGTGAAATTTGAAACTGCTCAAAAAAATATCATCGGATGTAAAGCCTGTGATACTTGTTTTAGCAAGGGCGTGGCCTGTTCATTTAAAGATGATTTTGATGAACTGGTGCCCTTATTGGAAAAAGCTGACTTAATCGTGTTTGCAACGCCACTTTACTGGTACACATTTCCTACACAAATAAAAGCTGTTATTGATAAATTGTATTCTTTCATTGTAGGTCAAAGGCCTTTGAAAATAAAAGAGTGTATGCTATTGGTATGCGGGGAGGAAAAGGATAAGAAAAAATTTGATGGAATTATTAAATCCTATGAGTTTATTGCCATTAATAGGGAGTGGAATGATGTAGGAAAGTTGATTGTTCCTGGTGTAATTGATAAAGGTGACATTAAAAATACCGATGCATTAAAGAAAGCAAAGGAATTAGGTATAAGAATATAAATTATGTACTAACATTTCTCATTAAATCGATGTTAAGCAGATAAAATGCATAAGTACCTCATAAAATCCGAACTATAAACAATGAATAAGAAACTTATTATAAGTTGTAGCATAATAATTTGTCTATAATAAAATTACAGTTTATTTGTCTTAATTAATAATATTGGAAAAACAATATTAGTATTGGATTAAATGGAGGATGAAGAAAAGTGAAAAGTGAAAAGGAAAAAATGTTAGCAGGTGATCTTTATTATGCAGGTGATGAAGAGTTAACTAAAGAAAGAGAGTATGCAAGAAATTTAATTTTTGAGTTTAATCATTCAAAACCAAGTGGAAAAGATAAGAGACAGGAGATTTTAAAGAAACTCATTACTGCAAAAGATTCGTTTTATATTGAAGCACCTTTTTATTGTGATTATGGCTATAATATTGAAGTTGGTGAAAATTTTTATGCTAATTATAGTTGTATAATACTAGATGTGAATAAAGTTAAAATAGGAGATAATGTACTTTTAGCACCGAATGTTCAACTTTATACTGCTACTCACTCGATTGATCCTGCCGAAAGACTCACTGGTAAGGAATATGCTAAACCGATTGTTATAGGAAATAATGTTTGGATTGGTGGTGGAGCGATAATATGTCCGGGAGTAAAAATTGGAGATAACGCAACTATAGGAGCAGGTAGTGTAGTAACCAAGAATATACCAGATAATGTAATCGCGGCAGGAAATCCATGCAGGGTTATTAAAAATATTTAACCTTACGTAAATTGCTTATGTTGTGAGGTGATTTATCAAAGAGAAAAAGGTTATTGAAAGATTAAAAAATGAAAAGAAGCTTTAAGATACTGAATTATGAGTGCTTTTTAAATTTGTATATGAATATGGCTTTGATTGGTAATACTAGCATAAGAGGTGATCATATGTTAGAGAATATTGTTATTGCACTAATAATTCCATGGGTATTGATTTTGATTTTATATTTTAAAGATAGAAAAGTTTTATTAACAATAGCGCCTTTTCAAAGTTCTATTGCATATACTATAAATGCTTTTGGATTTTACTTTGGCTTTTGGGATCTGTATCCTTTTGGCCATAGAGAAATAGTTCATGTACCTTTTGATATTGGCATTTATCCTATGATTTCAGCATGGATGGTTCATTATATAAAATATAAAAAAATGAATCCTCTTATTTGGATATTTATTTTTACTATATTAACAACAGTTATTGAAGGTGCTGGAGTAATTATGGGAAGAATAGTGTACAGAAGAGGGTGGAATATAGGCTGCACTTTCGTATCATACTTAATTCCATATATATTAAATTATTTGTATTATGTTCAACTAAAAAAGTCAAAAGTATTTTAATATAATTAGGTCACAATATCTAATATTAACATTTATGAGTATTTGTAAAGTCCTATAAATAGAAAGTTTTGGTATATATATTTATTAAACTAAAAACAATGCTGATACTTACTCATTTATAGGGGAAAATAGTAACATAAAAATCGTATAAAAGAGGTATATTGATGGCGTTTAATATTATTATCGGTTTCTTAATTCCATGGATACTAGGTGTATATATTTACATCAGGGAAAAAAGACTTTTTCTCGTTATATATCCTTTTGGATGTGCAGTAACTTACACAATTAATATGATAGGATTTTATTTCAGGTTTTGGAGGATAAAACCTTATGAGTATAATGTTTTTGCTTCATTGCCATTAAATTTAGGTATATATCCAATTATCGGTACCTATTTTGTATTTCTTTTATATAAAGGAATAAGTAAACTATACTATCTTATATTCATTTTTTCATTATTAACAACTGTAACTGAACTACTAATGTTGATTTTAGGAAGAGGAGTATACGGTAATGGATGGAATATGTTCTGGACATTTGTTTCATATTTAGGAGCATATATTTCAGCGTATGGTTTTTATTGTTTAGTCAGAAGCAAAGGGGTTTTGTAGTATAGATTTAGTATAGAATTATAGGGTGAATACGAATTATACTACTATTTTATTATTAAATGTTAATAATAAACGGAAAATTAGTAACATTTATTTGTCTTGCTAATATTATAGGAGTACATAAACAAAAGATGATAAATAGCAAGGAGGAATTTTTATGTCATGCCGATCTTATAGAGGTTGTGGCAGTAGAAATGTAATACCAATAATAGTACTATTGTTATTATGTTCCGGACATGGATACCGAGATTATGATTGCTAGATAAGAAAAAAGAGTTTTGGAAAAATAAAATGGAACCTATAAAGTAGACGATTAATAAAAAGAGATATTTTCTCCCAAATTAATTGATTCTACTTTGTAGGATCTTTTTGTTATATTTAAAGTGTGAAGTCAGAAGAGTGCTGTTAGATGTTTAATAAATTATACGTTCAAGTAAAAGAAGGAATTGAAATGACTACTTCAAATCTTTATTTGAACCCTGCCATCCACCATGATTAGGGTTTTTATTAGGCTGAGCACCGTGAGATGGCATTACACCATGAGACGGATTTTCATGAGATGGCATTTTACCATGATTAGGAGCTACGTGAATAGGAGTAATGCGTAATATCACACTATAGTGAATACGAAGCTGTGCCTGACCAAAGTGTGTGAATACAGTTAAAGTTACTACACCTGTACGTCTGTTGTGACTATCTATACAAGCTGTGATTGTGCCATGCCATTTAAGACGGATAAGTACAATTCGGCCAATATGCGCTTGTACTGCTTCGGGACCAACGTTTGATTTTCTAAAATAGTCATCATAATCATCATAGTAATCGTCATAATAATCGAAAGGACAGCAATAATTTTCCACGTGGTAGTTCTCCTTGTATTTCTTGCTTCGATATTTATATTATGCTAATGTAATGCTTTTGGGAATTAATTTAATTTAACTTTTGATAAGATTTTTAGTAGTAGCAATTGATAAAATTACTTTAAGCTCTATTTTTCTAAAATATTAAAAAGATATCACAGCTTAAATTTGATAAGCATTAAAGAAGGGTACAAAAAGTTTATAACACATCTTCCTGATGTGTTATTTAAGAAAGTAAGAGCAATGAAAGTTTGTGCATTTGGACAAGGGTGTAGGCTTTATTTTTACTTATAAGTACCGATATTTATCGTAAGGCATAAATCCATGTAATTCGCTAAAATTTTTGTATCTTCTACAATTTCTGTGCTAAAATTTATCTTAGCAATACGTTAAATTGGGGGATGATTATATGGATACAAAATGCAAAGAGTGCATATTTAAAAATTTAGATGGAGGAAAGTACCCATGTAATAATTGCAGTGAAATTATGGATATAACTGGTGCAAAGTGTATTGAAAGCCATTTTAAAACAATAGTTAAATACAATAAAAATGTTAGACCTAAAGAAAGGTTGGAAGATAAATTAAACGAGATATTGACTCTTACAAATAAAAAGATGATTTATGTGGAATATAAAGACCTGGAAGATGGAAATATGATGTTAACAGTTTTCTTAAATAATGGCAAGGATATTGAAGTATACCAGATAGTAGATGCGGGAGAGGAATTAGTGGAGAATGTGGTTTTGTTGGATGAAAACTTATTACATAAAATAAACAAGATAACAAAAAGGGGAGTTTAGTATTCTCCTTTCTTTCTCTGACAGCTATTTATATAATAGTTGATTTATTAATAGACTGAAAACAGGCTTTTATTTTAAACGGATTAATACTTAGTTTATGCTATACTAAAATTAAAGGTTATTTAGAAGGGAATGTTTATATGGTTAAAATGAATTGTATTGTTTGTGGTATGGGAATAAATGAAAAGAATTATAATTTTAATAAAGAAGCATTTATAAATTCAAATAGTAAAGAAAAAATAATGTATTGCCCATTTTGTGGAGTAGCAATTGAATATTTAATAGAAGATGGACAAGAAATAAAATATGATAGAAATAAATTGAATCAAAATGATTTGAAAATAATAGATCATGCAGTTAAATTGGAAGTTTTTAATGGAGATTTTTATAAGAAAGCTTCAGATATGGCAAAAGATGAAAATGTAAAAAGTATGTTTAAAGCGTTATCAAGCATAGAATATATGCATGCTAGAATTCACAAGAAAATAGCCGGTATTAAAGAAATTCCAGCACTTAAGGATATGGATTATTCAAAATATAATACCGACGAAGCTTTGCTTGCTGCAGCTTGTCAAAGAGAAAAACATGCTGTAGAGTATTATAAAAAATATAAAAAAGAAATTCATGAAGAAAATATTGTAAAGATATTTGATGTACTTTCTAGGGTTGAAGAAGAACATATAGAGCTTACAGGTGAATAATTTTACGAGCTAAGTATAAGAGTTTTGGAGAAATCCAGGACTTTTTTTAATATAACCAAATAATCAACCCGTGGAGATTTTTTGAATCTGTAAAACTACGCTCAATCTTTTCTTCCTTTCTCTGTTTTAGTAAATTTATCTTTAATGTACGTCCCTAAGCAGGATTACACTGCACAATAAAACACAAGGCAAAATAGGGGCTAGAGATAGCTTTTTTATTTTGGTGCGTCCAGATAAGCTGGACCATGCTTACTGGTGAAAGTCCAGTCTAGGTAATTACCAAGAAGCCTAGTAGCCAATCACCATGTGCAGTAGAAATACTGGGCATGAAGCGTGAAGGTAAT
Organism: Clostridium kluyveri DSM 555; assembly: GCF_000016505.1. Taxonomy (NCBI): domain Bacteria; kingdom Bacillati; phylum Bacillota; class Clostridia; order Eubacteriales; family Clostridiaceae; genus Clostridium; species Clostridium kluyveri. The sequence continues at coordinate 3,033,395 of NC_009706.1, read as the reverse complement.
ATATCCCGAAAGGGAGATAGCGAAAATGCAGGTTGTAATATAAAATGAATTCTGCCGCATCGTTAAAAAGGTCTCCGATAGGAGGAAAAGAGGGAGTTGAGCCTTGCGAAATTGGGTGAAAACCACGGAAGATGGGAAGAACTTGGATAGCACCATCGAAGAATCCTCCGGTGTAGAGGAAACGACATGTATTTATAGTATGGTTCGGAACTGGAGAGACCTTCATCTGCACGGCGATAGCCGTAAAATGAAAGCATATAAGCTAATGGCGAAATTGTCATTTCAGCAGAAAAGGAGTCGGAGGAGTTAATAGTACCAATAATTATGCAGACAACAAAACTGTATATAGGGAAGGAACTCTACTTTATTCAAGTTTTCAAAGGAGGTAAGAGTGAGTGAATGCGAAAGCTAACAACACCATAGACAAAGTTCGAGAACTTCAGAGAAAACTATATCTAAGTGCCAAAACTAATAAGAAACGGAAGTTTCACTCTCTATATGACAAAGTTTATAGAGAAGATATTCTATTAAAAGCATGGAAACAAGTGAAAGCCAATAAAGGTTCCGGTGGGATTGATGATATGCATATTGATGATGTTATAAAGTATGGAGAAAATAAATTTCTCAAAGAAATACAACAAAAATTAATAGAAAATAATTATCATCCTAAGCCGGTGAAAAGAGTATTCATCCCAAAGAAAGGCGGTAAGAAAAGACCATTGGGAATTCCAATAATTAAAGATAGAGTTGTGCAAATGGCAACTAAAATAGTTATTGAACCTGTATTTGAAGCAGATTTTAAGGAATATTCATATGGCTTTCGCCCCAAGCACAACCAACATCAAGCCTTAGACGTTATAAGAAAGAAATGTAATAACAAAGGTTGGTGGGTACTTGATGCAGATATCAAAAGTTATTTTGATAATATAAATCACGATAAGTTAATGATATTGATAAAACAAAGGGTATCAGACAGACGAATGTTAAAACTTATAATGAAATGGTTAAAGGTGGGGGTAATGGAAGATGGAGAGTATAAAGAAAGTGAAATGGGCTCTCCGCAAGGATCACCCATCAGTCCATTGCTTTCAAATATATATCTAAATTATTTTGATGTGGTATGGGATAAATACTATAAACATCTTGGCACGCTTGTAAAGTTTGCTGATGATTTTATTGTTATCTCAAGAACAAAGAAAGAAATATACCATGCATATAATGCAGTAAAGAAAATCTTCAAAAGACTAGAATTACAGTTACATCCTGATAAAACAAGGTTTGTGAATATGTGGGATGGTAAAGAAGGATTTGATTTTCTCGGGTTTCATCATAGGCGTAGCCTTGTGGAGAATGGTAAAGGGCAGAGATATCATACAACAATACAAGTGCCTAATCAAAAGGCTATGAAAAATATGAGAAGAAAGATTAAAGAAGTCCTTGGAAACAGGTCAAATTTGAAGATGGATATGTATGATTTAGTCCAGATAATGAACAAGAAAATAGTAGGACTTAAGAATTACTATAATCTAAAGTATTCTGGTAAGCAATTAAATAAAATAGATTGGTATATTATAGAAAGGTTTACGATTTGGTACAACAATAAGAAACAACGTAGACCCCGACATAGAGGTGTAAAAGAGGTAATGAATAAACTCAGTGAAATAGGATTACGAAAACTTTCTTCTTAGGGTTGTAATGCCTTAGAAAGAAGAATATCGGAAAGCCGTGTGCGGGAAAATCGCATGCACGGTTTGATGAGGGTGCGAAGGAAACAAAGTTTTCCTTCAATCTACTCTACCCTTGAATATAAAATAGAGTAATATTAAATTGTAATTGCATAAATTTGTTACAAATAAGACGGATTATTTGGAAGTATTAATAGTATATATTAATAAACAGACAACTATAGATGCAGTAAATGCAGCTATCTAGGAGGATGACTATACCAAGTTAGGAGGTATATTTTGAAGAGTAAAATATTTAAGGATCTAATTTTAATATTTATTATGGGTATTTTATACATGGTATTGGAGGGTTTATGGCGGGGATGGACACATATAAGTATGTTGGCAGTTGGTGGAGTAAGTGCTTTTCTAATAGGAAGGCTTAATGAGCATCCAATGTTTTGTGATAGAAAGATGTGGCAGCAATGTATTATAGGAACTCTTATAATCCTTGTGCTTGAATTTACAAGTGGCATGATTTTAAATGTGTGGTTAGGTCTTGATATTTGGGATTATTCAAGAGAACCTTTTAATCTGCATGGGCAAATATGCTTGTCTTATACCTTGATATGGTTTATGTTAGTTCCGTTTTGTGTATATGTAGATGATTATTTAAGGTATAGATTATTTTGGGAAAAGGAGCCACAGGGATTATTGAGAAATTATAAAGATCTATTTACCTTACAATAGAAAAAATCATGAATCATTTTTATGTGTCAGTCTACTATGACAGCATAAAAAATACAGGAGAGGTGTAATACGCTGAATTACAAAGATACAACAGGATTTGGCAGCAGCACAGGCTGAAAATATTTAATTGAAGCAGACTATTGTTCAAACCGAGTAGTGACAGTTCAAGAAATATTCAATATATATTAATATTTCACACAGAAAAACATCAGTATACCATTGGAATAACATGGATGCTGCATTAAACCGTCATAAAGAATAACTAGAATATTAAGTATAGCAGCTGCAATAAATATTTTAAATTCAGGAGGTAATGAAAATGTTAAAAATGAAATATAAAATAATTTCAGCTGTAATGCTTGCAACACCATTGTTACTTAATACAGGAATTGGTACGACAGTTAGCGCATGTTCTGCCAACAACAAACCAGGTGTAGTTTATAAATCTAAATATAAAGCACCTGCCAAACCAGTAAAAAAGGTAGTAAACAAGCATAAAGTTAAGGCACCATATGCTAAACCAGCACCAAAAGTAGTGCATTCAGTACCAAATGCTTATAGATAGTGATATTTCAACAAAAATAAGTCTATTGGGATTTTCTCAATAGGCTTATTTTTATTATTACATGAAAGAAGAATATTTTGTCATGCCGTGACATTTTATTAGTGATCTTAACAGTCCACCATATATTTTTAAAACAGTTTTTTGATTGATTTGGAAATGGTTTAGGTGTATAATAATTTGCAAATTAGGTGAGATGTGGTGGCGATTTTAGAATATATAATTAATTTAGTGTATTTACATAGCAGCTTTAAAAATATTCATTATATCTACGAAAGTTCCTTTCCTTGGATTTACAAGGGAATTGATATCTTTTTCAGCGTTTTTGGAAAGTAACTCTAGATCGTTTTCATTAATCCCAATAGAACTCAGATGAGTTGGGATACCAATATCTTCAGAGAGATTTTGAATACTATGATTAATTTTATTAATAGCTTCTTGTTTATTATTTGCTTTTGCTCCTACAGCTTCACTGATTTTAAGAATTCTTTCTTCTGGTATTGACACAGCATTATATTCTAATACATGAGGCAGTAGAATTGCATTACACGATCCATGAACTTCCTCATAAAAACCACCTAATTGATGGGACATGGAGTGAACATATCCAAGTCCTGCATTATTAAGAACCATTCCCCCCATAACATTAGCAAACATCATCTTTTCTCTGGCCTCCAGATCATTACCATTTTTATATGCTCTTCTTAGGTACCCAAAAACCAACTTTACAGCATCAATTGCCAAACTATCCGTAACGGGTGATGCCTCAGTAGAAACGAACCCCTCTATTGAATGGGTCAAAACATCAAGTCCAGAACTAGCCGTTATTTCTGGAGGCATGCTTGGCATAAACCTGAGATCATTTACAGATATTATAGGCATCATTTTTGGATCTGCAATGGTCATTTTTACTTTTCTACTTTCATCTTTTATAATTGCAACATTCGATACTTCAGCTCCTGAGCCAGAAGTAGTGTTTATTGTTATGACTGGCAAACTGGGTTTTGTCATTTTTTCATATCCTTCATAATCTTCTATATCTCCACCATTAGTTGCTACAATAGCTATACCTTTTGCACAATCATGGTTAGTTCCACCGCCAACAGATATTATAAAGTGATAGTCCTTTTTCAATATGTTTAAATTTTTTTTAAAGTATGTAAGAGCATCTTCTACAAATGAAATTGTACAATCTGGATGTAAGATTCCATCAAATATATCATAAGAGATAAACAAGTCTTTTAATATTTTTTCAACTATTTCAACATAACCAAGACGTATTATATTTTTATCTGTAACGATTAGAGCCTTGCTTAATTTATATGGCATCAGCTCTAGTGGCAAATCTTTAAGAGCACCTACGCCAATAAGATTTATTGCAGGTGAACGAAAATCATGAGTATTCTCCAATATAATCCCTCCAAATCACAAATATATATTAGTTTTATTATTTCTGTTTAGTAGACTGATTATGTATAAAATATGAATTGTGTCATTGTTTGTTATACTAATGTTTTGCTTTCTGCTATTCGTAATTTAAAACAAATATAAAAGATCCGAACGAGAGAATGTGGCTTCAGAGCATTTTCAAGTATAATATTTATGCAAGAACATATGAATGTTTAATGCATACATTGTATATTACCAATTGGTATTAGATTATTTATTGAAAAATCCTGATATAATAATGAAATAGATTAATGTCTGTTTGGTAAATCTGGCAGCGAATTTATATCATAGTAAGGGGGGAATCGATATGTCATTTCTTGATAACTTAAGTAAGACAGCCGGAAGTGCAGCGTCAGCGGCTGTTAAAAAATCAGGGGAACTCGTCGAGATAACTAAAATCAATATGAGCATCAACAAAGAAAAAGACAGTATCAGTAAGGTTTATGCAAAAATCGGAAAGAAGTTCTATGAAGTCAATGCGGATTTAATGGAAAACGATGAATATGCCAAGCTTTTTGAACAGATAAAAAGACATCAACAAACGATTAATGAACTAAAGAAAAAGCTGGACCAGGTAGGAGGATAAACACCTATCACTTTTGGGAGCGTAGCTCAGCGGGAGAGTATCGCGTTCGCAACGCGGTGGTCAAGAGGTCAAAACCTCCGTCTCCGCCAAGACATTTGCCCAAAATGCATGTAAGGTCGATAAAGACAGTGTTTATGCGGGTTGCGGGAGTTTTGAATGAGAAATTCAAAACTCCTTTTACCTTTGCTCAGAAATCTACGAAAATCCATAAGCTGCTTTTAACTGACTATTTTTCATGGCATCTTCTTTGATTCTCATAAAGGTTGCATCTTTGTCAAAAGGTGTATCCTAGGGTCTTTGTGATTTATAGTTTACAAATGAAAAGGTTATAAATACTCATTTTAAAAAAGGATACCATATTATAGTTGGACTAAAAACAAATTGTTCCTGCCAAATTTAGACATAGATGTAAGTATGCTTTGCGGTGTAGAAACTACATCGGCAGAAGGGAGAAAATCACACTTAATATTATACCGGATATTATTTTTCTCTTTTTTATAGTTTGGGAAACTTATACTTTGAATAAAAAAGGCAGCATATAAACCAGGTATTTTGGTTTAACGCTACCATTAATATATTGCCTTATTCAAAAGAGAAGAACAGCGTTTTTAAAAGAGTGTGTGTTTTACCACCTTGGACAATCTGTTCTACATAATACTGCAGGTTTGAAACTGTATAAATACATATGAAAATTACACTGCCAACCTGTATAACCTTTAATGCTTTATGCATGCCCTCATTTTTATCCTGTAATTTTCTAAACCATTTCAGACTGATTAATATATTCAGCAGTATAGCCGAGACTACTACAACCTTGCTCACTATATTCCATATACTTTCCATGAAAATATCACTTCCTCAAATTATATATATTTCTAAATCACCTTATTAATTTTATCCTCTTTTGGATGTTTCTTATTCTTCTCTTTTAAAAATGTTTTTATAGGATGCATGTCCAAATAGAGTGCACCTTTTTTAGGGCACCCCTTATATCCGATGCACTGAAAACAAGAGATGCAGTACCTATCATATACTGTGTTCATCTCTGTTATAGGTACCTTCATAGGACATACGTTTTCACATTTATGACAGTTTATACAAAGGTCAGGATTTCTTCTTAGTTTAAAAATTTTTGCAAAGCTTAGTGCACCTGCTTCCACAGAGCCGTGGCAAAAATATTTACAATAAGGCCTGTTTACAAGAAGAGATAAAATCGTAAATATGCAGAGAGAAATTATTACAGATGCAGCAACAACTTTCCTTGAAAATATTATGGTTACAAGTGCACTTGTATTCGGTCCGCCTAACTTTGCAAGTATTTTTGATGTGAAAAATGACGTAGCAAAAAAGGCATAGGCAAGCATTACAATGTAGCGAAAGTAGCTCAAAACCCTGTCTACTTTTTTTGGCACAAGAGTATCGAATCTGTTTTTGAAAATTTTTCCTCCCAGCATGCCTACCCATTCCTGATAAGCTCCCCATGTGCAAAAAAAGCCGCAGTATATTCGCCCAAAGAATATGGACAATACCGAGATCAAAATCCAGATAGCAACCCCATATTCAAATTTAAATATCAGACAGCTAAAAAAGGCAATTTGAAGTATAATACGAAAATATTTTCTGATTAAGTTGGCTAAATTAGTTGATAGTGATTCCAAAACAATCCTCCTTTAATAGAGTTATTGATAATGAGTATCATTATCTTTCACGTGATACAGTATATCAGAAATGACTTTTTATGTCAATATCATCCAAATAAAAAGGGGAGTTCTATAGTTCCTATAGGAACAGATATGTTGTCAATACGTACTAAGATGAATAATAAAACAGTTAATACTATTGTAACTATGCCCCAATGATTAAAATATGAAGCAAAGAAGAATAAAGTTAATTTTTCTCAATTGTTGCAGAAACCATTGAAAGAGAAATTAAATATTTAGTATAAAACTTCAAGTTGTTAACTGCTTGTGAGTTGCTTGTTATTATATTTACAAAACAGGATATAATGGTATTGGGGATTACAAGGATAATATAGCATACTAATTTAAAAAAGTTTTTTAATTCTATATTTGTATTTTAAGATAAGCATCTATTCATCCAGGCGCTTATCTTATTTTTATATTTTAAAGATTTAGTTAATAGAGGATTGTATACAGTGGCAATTAGAGGGTAGGGCATTTAGTAAGTTTGGGTGTCTTTTATCATGATTGTAAATATCATTTAACATTCAATACATATTATGGTAATAATTATAATGTAAAACAAAAATGTCCTAAGCTGCTAAAACTTGGAGGGAAAATGAGTACCTATTTATTAAGGGTGTCTATTTTATATTATTTACAAATAGTTATTACATAGTACATTAGATTGTAACAAATACCGTATATAATAAATAGCATAACAGATTATAAATTAGTTCCCCGCATGAGAATTTAACCCGGTGTTTGTGGTTGCAGGGCACTTAAAACTCAAATGCAACCGCCAGGAGTTAGAATATAGTATATAATATATTAGATTGGTCTCCTTAAAGAATAGTATTGTTAAAATAAGTATCCATTATTTAGGGTGCTTATTTTTGTTTTAAAGTAAATTAGATAAATAAGGAGGATATTGTCAAATAACCGTAGAAAATATATAAATACAAAAAAGGATGGCTATTATAAGATTATTTAAGAATATTTTGAAAAGAAGAGATGCTAATAATTGTATAAGTATTGATGAAAGATCAGATTGGGTAATTTTAGAAGTAATAAGGTTTGATAAATCAGCGAATTTTGATATTGAAAATCCGATAGAGTGTAAACTTGAGGATGCAGACTACATCTTTGGAAGAATCGGGAAAAAAGGATATAACTAATGTGCAAATGAGAAATAGAGTTACGCATAAATCAGAGGAAATAAAAAAGATCCTCAACAAGATTTAGAAATATATACATATTTTTATTTGTTCTTTGATACTTCTATTGTTGTTTATTTAGGGGCTCAATCAGCTCCAGGAATTATAGAAATAATTGACACTAGATAGATGAAGTGATATACTTATTAAGCTACCCAAATGTAATTACTTAGATAATCATGTGGAATAAAAGGTTCTGCATAATGAGGATGAAATGATGAATATGGTATTTATGCCTGTGGTTGTAGGGCATGTAAAATATAAATGCAACTACCATTAAATTTTTAGATATCTATTAATTTAGATATCTATGTTTTTATATAGAAATAAATCTTATAGATTAATACATCCTATTATACAGTAGGAGACTAACTATATGAAGTCAAGTTAAAAATCAAAAGATTTTTATAGTTATTTAATTGAAAAAAGAAAGCATGACAAAAAGAGCAATGGAAAATTGCTTTTTGAAAAATATTAATTTTTATGGATAAGTTTATATTTGTGGAGCAAAAGTTGCATTGGTCTTTAGAAGATGAAATATTATACGTATCAATTTTTTAGCAACATGGCTCATGGCAACATAATAGTGCTTGCCTTCAGAGCGTTTCTTCGACAAATATGCAGAGAAAGTGGCATCTCTCATTGAAACAGTTCTCCCAGCCATAAGTATGGCCCATCTAAGGTAGGCAGAACCCCGTTTGACCATGGGTGTATGGGATGCAGTGTACTTTCCAGATTGATAGGTGGAGGGATCTAATCCGGCAAAGGCCAGGAGTTTACAGGGAGTGGTGAATCTTTTAACATCGCCGATTTCTGCCAATATTATAGCAGCCAGGGTATATGAAATTCCTGGAATACTAATAAGTGGGGAATTGATCTCAACAACGATTTCTTTTATGAGAAGCTCTAAGGAATCAATCTCGTGTTGTACTGACTGTATTAACCTAATGGTTTGCTTGAGTTCAAAACTTAGAGACCTTGAGTTAGTGCCAATAGAATTTGCAGCAGACTCCTTTAGAGAAATAGCTTTATCTTTTCCATACTTGCCCTTGGAAGCTGTATTTAGTATGTTTGTTAGCTTGGTCAGGTGGCAGGCAGCTATATCTTTTGGGCTTGGAAGTATGGATAAAAGGGCATAGGAAGAAGATTGATGAATTGACCAAAAAAGATCGGGCAGCTCGGGGAACATAATATCTACCAATCTATTGACAGATGTTTTCAACTTAGACCTATATCCAATTAAGCGATATCTATGCCTGGTTAATGACTTTAGCTCTTGAATCTGGTATGATACAGGAGAATAGGATTTTGTATCATCAGAAAAGAGCATTTTAGCAATAACCAATGCATCCGTTTTATCAGTCTTAGTTTTTCTAAGAGACTGGGCTTTACGGAAGAGATTTGTAGCTAAAGGGTTGAGAATGGAGAGCTTGAAGCCTTTAGCATACAAAAAGTTTTGGAGATTGGTGCTGTAATGACCTGTTGATTCAAGTCCTATTTTTACGTTGGAAATATCCTTGTCAGGCAGAATGGAAAGTATTGAAGAATAAAGTAATTCAAAGCCTTGACGGGAATTGGATATACGTAAAGAATCATTATAAACAACACCATCTGAATCTATAATACAGCAATCATGTTTGTTTTTTGCTATATCTATACCAATATAAATCATAAGAACAACTCCTTTATAGTATTATACGCTATGTTCCACAAATCTCATGCAAATGTATCCTTGCTATATATAAAACGTCATGCGTTATCTAACTAATTAACAGATAAGCATAAGACAGTGGTTAGATCCTCAATTAAAATAGTCCAGCTATAGGTGATAAAACTAATCCACAGCGTCTTATGATAATTATAGTAAAAATCTCTAAGAAAGGAAAAGTATAATGAATTTTTACTATATGTTCATTATACAAGGTGATTTACTTGGGGCGTAGAAATAATAAAGGGAAGAACAAAGAATTAACTGATTTTAGTTATTTACTTAATAAAGAACAAGAAAAAGATGCTAATAATAGAATAAAGAAAGATAATGAGAAGGAGAATTAATTTCCTTCTTTTTTCATCTCCAAAACAAAACGAATGAGGTAGGTGGTGACAATGTAGAGATGCCGAGACAGAGAAGTCCGAATGGGGATAAAGCATTTGAAATTTACAAAGAGCATGGTTAGTAAAGATTGCAGAAGTTTTAAATCTTTCACCTGGAACAATAAGAGGGTGGAAGAATAAAGATGAATGGGATAATAAGTTGAATGGAACGTCCCAAAAGAAGCAGAAAATATTGTTGAAATATCAAGTATGGCAGGTGCTTTTGTTATGTATGTAATTAATCTATTAGTGGTAATACCAGCAGCTTTATCATGTACTGAAAAACATGTACCATATAAAGGCAATTTATGAGTATAGTAGTTATACGTATAAAAATAGACCATATGGTAGAATTAATATCCATCATGTGGTCTTAGTTACTAAACCTAATATGAAAACTACGTACTAAAAAAATTATACTCATAACTTACATAATGATGATCATTCTTGTTTCTTTTGTCTTTGGCTAAGTTTTGATAACAAAAACCATATTTCATACCCCATAAATGTTTCAAGTGTATTCATTAGTACATCATTTAATTCTCCATAACGGCCGTTTATTTTATCCAATTTATTGAAGATACTTTGCACTTCATAACAGAACTGATGGTTTTAGGCCCACTTACCAGTCCTTATTCCTGATTTACCATTGCCTTCCTCATCTGCCATTGAGTTAAAGTTCCTTGAGGATAAAGAACTGAATAATGATCTAGTAAAAGATCTTTGTTATTGCTTTCAGACTGGGGAAATACAAATAATATTTTAAACTCTTTTGTTGCTACATAGCCAATTATTTCTTCACCATTGGATTTAACATCATATGCTGGAGTTCCAAATACCTCTTTTACTTTGGATAAAGTTATTTTCTTTATCCCACTGTCAAAGGATCTCACTTCAAATATTCGAGAACCTTTATTACATAGTAAACTCATATTTTTAGTCTACGATTATATAAGATTAACAAAAAATTACATTTACTTTTCAGTACATGACATGGCTGTTAGTATTACTCCTATTAGTGGTTTTAACAGGTCACTATATTTTTTTGCTTATAGATTAAAACATATCGAAACAATATTAAGGAGATAACATAGTATTTTTGTGAACATTAATTATTATATCCAAATTCAATAAATTCAAAACAAAATGAGTTTTATGTCTTGAAATTATTTACACATATTGTAAAATGGTATATTATATATTTATAAGATTAATCTGTTTAATTGATTAATTTTTTATAAACCAGCATAATTTCTAAGCCTACTGGAGATTTTTCTGGTAGGCTTTATTTTTTGTTTAAATATATATTCACATAAAAAGCTGACCAAAGGCCAGTTAAAAAATTAATAGGGACAACTATATTTAATAGTATATTCAAAATTTTTAAGTTGCATACAATATATAGGAAACAAATTTAATTAAAATATAAGGTATTCTTTAAATAAGATAAAAATTTTTATAGTAAAATAATATTAAATTAAGATAATAAAGCATTTATAGGAGCATTATTATTATATCCAATTTACTATGTTTTAAATGCAAAAGAGAGCTTTTACACTCTCAAATCTTTTTCTATGTATCATAATAGGTTTTTTCTTTACCAAACTACTTACCACTTCCGACTTAATCTTCTCAATGATTTAGTTCGAATGTATTTACATAGCAGCTTTAAAAATATTCATTATATCCACAAAAGTTCCTCTTCTTGGATTTGTAGAAGAACATATATCTTTTTCAGCATTTTTGGAAAGTAACTCTAAATCATCTTTATCAATTCCAATAGAACTTAAATGAGTTGGAAGACCAATATCTTCAGCAAGATTTTGAATGCCATTTTTAATTTTATTAATAGCATCCTGTTTATTAGTGGCTTTTACTCCCATAGTTTCACTGATTTTAAGAATTCTTTCCTCTGGTATTGATATCGAATTAAACTCTAACACATGAGGCAGTAGAGCTGCATTACAAGCTCCATGCATCTCCTCATAAAGTGCACCTATTTGATGGGACATGGAATGAACATATCCTAAACCTGCATTGTTAAGGATCATTCCACCCATAACACCAGCAAACATCATCTTTTCTCTGGCTTCCATGTCATTTCCATTTTTATATGCTCTTCTTAGATATTCAAAAACTAACTTTAAAGCATTAATTGCCAAGGTATCTGTAATGGGTGAAGCTTCTATAGCAACAAATCCTTCTATAGAATGAGTTAAAACATCAATACCAGAATTCGCAGTTATCTTTGGAGGCATGGTTGTCATAAATCTAAGATCATTTACAGATATTATAGGCATCATTTTCGGATCTGTAATAACCATTTTTACTCTTCTACTATTATCTCTTACAATTGTGGAGTCACTTACTTCAGATCCTGATCCAGAAGTAGTATTTATTGCTATAACAGGTAAACTAGGTTTTTTCAACTTTTTATATCCTTCATAGTCTTCTATATCTCCGCCATTGGTTGCTACAATGGCTATACCTTTTGCACAATCGTGGTTGGTTCCACCTCCAATGGATATAATAAAATGATAATCCCTTTTTAATATGTTTAATCCTTTTTTGAAGTATGTAAGAGCATCTTCCACAAATGAAATTGTACAATCTGGATGTAAGATTCCATCAAATATATCATAAGAAATAGATAAGTCTTTTAATATTTTTTCAACTACTTCAACATGGCCAAGACTTATTATATTTTTGTCTGTGACGATTAAAGCTTTGCTTAATTTATAAGGTATTAATTCTAATGGTAAATCTTTAAGAGCACCTACGCCAATGAGATTTATTGCAGGCAAACGAAAATCATGAATATTCTCCAATCTAATTCCTCCAAATAATAAAATATACTAGTTTTATTATTTCTATTTAGTAAACTGATTATGTTTGAAAATTAATAACTCAATATAAATAATTTGCTTTATTTAATAATGTGTGGTATACTTAGCAAACACTTAAATGAATCGTAATCAATCTAAACACAGGTATATTTCAATAAGTACTTAAATAATATATGCATTTATTATTATCGAAATTTTATTTAGTGTATTATAGTTGTTACAGAGAGTTTAAGAAATAAAATTTTGGAGGTACTTATATGACAGGTACAGTTAAATGGTTTAATGGAAACAAAGGATTTGGATTTATTACAGGAGAAGATGGAAATGATATTTTTGCACACTTTTCTCAAATAAATTCACAAGGTTATAAAACACTTGAAGAGGGTCAAAAAGTTTCTTTTGACGAAGGAAGAGGACAAAAAGGAACACAAGCAGAAAATATTACTGTTCTTTAATTAGTGAATATTCTATATCCCTTAGGTATATATCTAAGGGATTTTTGAATTGTATAGATAAATTGGATTTAGTTAAGAGAGGAGTTTAGTATTCCCCTATTTCTTTCTCTGATATCCATTTATATAACAGTTGATTTATTAAATTACTTAAACTTTGATTTTTACCATCCCTAACTAGTTCTATTCTAATAGCCTTTTTCAAATCAGGTTCTAAGTATATTGTAGTCTTTTCATTAATATAAAAACACCTCATTCCAATTTTAAAGAATGGAATAATAAAACCCTAACTTTATTTTAGCTAGAGCCTTTCTGTTCATCTTTATCAATTTTATAATTAAGGGCATCTAATAAGTTGAAAACAAGTTGCTTGTTTTTTCACACAATTCATTATATTTATCCAGAAGTTGTTTTTCTTTTATCGTTAATGCTGCTTATCATTTATATCTAAAAGCCAGTCGGCAGATGCATTATATGCTTCACATATAGCTTTTATAAATTCCGCGCTAGGCATAGATAAGCCATTTTCTATGTAACTTAAAGTTTTTTGGAAAACGGTGGCCTAAGTCGAGCGATAAATTCTTCTTGAGTTAACTCAAGAGCCCCATGCGCAAATCATAGATTTTATCTGCAAAAGACTTTTTTAATCCCATGTAAATTTCCCCATATAAATATATATCAGGGATATCCTATCATAAAATAAGCGTATATCAATGAAATGTCGTTATATGGACTATATATAAAAATAAATATCTGCATAACGACATAAAATAGTAAAGTTATTTTTTGTTTTATAACAATTCTTACAGTTGCAATATTTACATTTATTTTCCAAGGAATAAAAAGGACAATAGAGTTGCTCGTTATAAAAATATAGAAATAGTATTATAGGCATAACAAAAAAATATCACACACTTTCCTTATAAAGGCAATTTTTATAATATTAATTTTATAAACAGAATTGTTTTCTAACTTACTTAATGCTTGGCTTATACCAAGCTTTCTAGCCATTTGATTTTGCGTAAATCCTAATTTTTTCGCGTATTTTTAAACAAGAAAAACCACCTCAACCTACATTTTACGACACAATATTTGTATTTTGCACAAGAAAATAATGGAATGTCTAATTTTGTAAAGGGGGAACTGTGGGTGACAAATGAAAAAGTATTATGTGCAGAAAAATTAAAAAATGAGAACGAAATTTTAAGGGAGGAGAATATAAAACTTAAATCAATAATTAAAGAGTTAAAACGCTCTATTTTAGATATGAATATAACGGAATCTTAATATACATCTAAAAATTAGACAACCAAAAGACAACTAAATTGAAAAAATCGATTAAATAAATAAACGTAACAAAAGCTTGTAATACGTTGATACTATAGGCTTTATCTTGGCAGGGGCAGTAGGAATCGAACCCACAACCAACGGTTTTGGAGTGCGGTAGACTACTTGTTTTAATCCTAAATATATTACTGTAACTGTTGATATATAAACGTTTTAGCATTTTGAGTTGCTGTATTTGAGTTTGCTTTTGGGTACTATTTTATATTTATAGTACCCATTTAGAACCCAATAATTATTTTTCAAATCCTGGTTTTTATAATGTCTTTTGTTACACATACAATACATTATGACCATAATAAAATAGCTAACTAGAAAAGGAGTATTAATAATTTGATTCTTGCTTTACGTAATTTGAGATAACCTCAAAAAGCTGTTATATAATTATTCCATTTTTCAGCATATGTTGTCCATGCTCGTCTATATCAGACATAGAGGTTAAAATATATGTACGTAATTACTGTACTATCAATCTTCTGTGAAGATGTTTATATTAAGAAAAAAAGTATATACTATTTGTCAAAAAAGCTTGTCTTTGTGTGCCTTTTTTTGTTTAATTATATTAAAGATACAATTTTATACAAGATTTTTTATACAATTATTAAGATAATCTAATCTTATTTACCTTGAGGGATGAACCTAAAATGATAAATTAATGGTTAGTATTTTATTTGGAGGTTATGATGGAATATAAAAATTTTATTAATAAAGAATGTTTAATAAAAGAGATCAGCTGCTTGTCGAAGGTATTGTACTCTAGAACTGATATCATAGATTTTTTAAAGAGTAACGATAAGGATATTTTAAAGGAATT
Organism: Clostridium kluyveri DSM 555; assembly: GCF_000016505.1. Taxonomy (NCBI): domain Bacteria; kingdom Bacillati; phylum Bacillota; class Clostridia; order Eubacteriales; family Clostridiaceae; genus Clostridium; species Clostridium kluyveri. The sequence continues at coordinate 3,017,938 of NC_009706.1, read as the reverse complement.
CACAAAAGAGTTTTGGGAAAATCCAAATCAGAATATAACAAATTTAAAGAAAAAATATAGAATTCCCAATAATATATCCGGCTATGATATTGTAAAGGCTCATTATTGCGATAAATACATAGAATTCATTTTAGATTGCTGGAATATTGAACTTACAATTGAAGATATGATAGAAAAATATTTAATACCTTATAATAAAATGGAAAATTTATTATTACAAATACATATTGAGCTTGATGCATTATACTGTCCTAATTGTATATCTTGTAATCTATTTATTCTTGATAGTTCACTTAAGGATATAAAAGAAAATTGCGTAAACTTTAGATGTGTAAACTGTGGTAGCAGATTCAATGAAGCAGAAAAATTTTTGACTAAAGAAGAAGCTGCTGAGGAGTTGGAAAAATTAAAAAAAAGGAAAAGAGACTTTAAAAAACTTTTAGATGATGTCAATTCGCAATTACAAGGAGAAGATTCTATAAAGTGCTATAAGTGTCAAAGTCAGTTAAATTTAAATTATGATGACAATAATTTAAGTTATTATCTGGAGTGTGCAAAATGTGGAGAAACAATGGATAATATAGAAGTAGCAAAAACCAAGTATAATAAGTGGAAAAAAAGAGCCGCAATGATGATTGCTATTAAGGCACAAGAACAAGAAATAATTGAGAAAACCTTGCAGATGAAAAAAGCATCACAGGTTATCTTCAAGAAAGAAGATATCATTAAGGAAGAAGATATCTATGAAGCAATAGATTTTATTTATGAAATTCAACAAATGGATGCTTTAGAAGGATGGGCAAAAGTATATCAGATAGCAAGAAGTTGCAATAGATTAGAAAGGTTAGTTCTATTAAGCATACTTGAATTATGTAAAGATCAAAATAACAAGGTTACTTGGAGGTATATATCAAGTGATGAGAAGTTTACTGCATACAGATTCACTTTAGAAGATGAGCCGGTAGTTATTAAATTATATAGTAAAACTAATATTGTTATGCTGAGGACGGAACTAAAAAATCTTATAGAAAAAAAGCTAATAGCAGTTAGTGAAGATAATAATTATATCGATGTTATGCCTATACTTGTAGATAATATCGATTCTATTAGAAATTTACTAAAAACACAAAATGTAAGTGCACATTTGAGATATCTTATTTTTGAAAAACATAATTTTACCTGTGTTAGATGTGGTGAAACGGGTAGACCCTTAAGAATATCTTATCTAACAGCTGACAAAAATAACCATGATATTAACTTAATGACATGCCTTTGTGATTTTTGTTTTGAAGATGCAACCGAAAATGAAGTTTTAATAGATGGCTCAGTTACCTTCGACACTCAAGATGAGGTTAGTAATAGAACAGCTTGTTGGGATTTTGTAGTTAACAACTTTTCAGAACTGAAAAATGATGATAAAATCTATAAAGATATTATTAAATTACTAGAAAAGTATGACGAAGTTGACCTAATAAAAGCTTTTGCAATTACAATTGAAAGAATTAAAACTAATAAATTAGATAACACAGTTGATGCACTATTAAGGTATACTGTTGGTATTTTAAATAATTCACCCGATGGTATTGATATATCTGAAAAACTTATTGAAAAGTACAGTTTAGAAAACTGGATTGAAAAAATACAGTGATATTATCTATACTGTGAACAAGCATAGATTGATTTTACACAACTGTATGGATATTCTCCTTATTTTCTAAAAATAATATAGTTTTTTAGGTATATTCTTATTAATTATTTATTTTATATCTTTATCGAACTTTTAAGTATTACATAAAAAGGTACCCACATAATATGAGTACCTTATCATTCATATAACATATCTATCTCTTTCCAGAATTCATCTTCCATCCTAAATAATACTTTGCCTGTACACAACAAAATATACCTAATTCTCCTACGTACAGTGCTTTCACTTATACCAGCTTGTAAAGATATCACCTTATAAGTTAATACTCCAAAATACGTATAACATATTATTTTCTGATTTTCTTCTTTCAAGGCGGATGTGGTCTTAATTATTTTAGTTAACCTAAGATAAAGCTTATCCCTGATTTCTTTGATTTCCTTTAAAGGTATTCATACTATAGTCACCATTTTTTAAATCTTCATCCATAAGAGCTATAGTCTTTTTATTTCAGGAATACTTTTTAGGTATTTCTCTGTTAGTGCAATAAACTCATTACCCTTCACCATACCACCTCATTACAATAAATATCTGGCAGCAAAACTCATACTTTCTATTGTCCCAGAAATACTGTGGACTGACTGTCTCCTTTTTTGGATATACATTTCTTTGGCCTTTGCTGCTCCCCAGGAGGATCTTCTTATTTTACCCAAGGCTGTATGTTCAATATTGTTAATCTTGGATCTAGTGACATTATATATTTCTCCAATCTGACCACAGGTCATACATTTATAATTATCCCAACCATACCGAAATTTTAATATTTCTCTTTCCTTCAAAGTATTATATCTGGCCATAACTTCCTCAAGTTCTCTGTGGAGCTGCTCATTATATATTTTATCCTCAACATTTTCAAAGCCATAGTCTACACCTTCTATACAGTCCATAAACTCAATATCTCCATCACTGGAATTAGGAATATTAAGGCTTGTTTCTTCATTTGTATTTTTACTTTTTATAAACCTGTTCATCTTATGGTATATCCAGTAAACAGCATAGGTACTAAATTTGCAGGGCTTTTCAATATTAAATTTGTATTTATCTGCTGCAACCATAAGTCCCATAAATCCCTCCTGTTTCAAATCCTCTTTATCTATAGAATTGGTTTTTTCAGTATAGAATCTATTTGCAAATTTATAGACTATGCCTTTATTAAGCTCAATAAGTTTATCTAAGGCACCTTTATTCCCAGCTTGATATAGTTGTACTAATTCCTCATTGGACATAATTATCACCCTTATATAGAAATAGGAGTAATTTTTTATGATTACCCCTATTTCAGTAGTTTATATTAGCCTGTAACGGTTATCTTAACAAAATAGCTAGGATATACTGGCTTACCATCATACCTAGCAGTTCCTTTAAACACTGTCTGGTCTTCTATAAATCTAACCTGGTCTGATACTGCAAGCTGCACCCCTTTTCTTTCTCCAAGCAGATACTTTTTAAAATCTCCTAAAAGTATGGTATTAGCTGGCATATACTGACTAAATACAATTCTTGTACCATCTGGAAGTCTTGGAGATTGAGCAGTTTGTATTACAAGTCTTCCATCAGATGTAGGCAAGAAGGTTTGTGGAGCTATTTGAGAATAATAAAAGCTTCTTTTCATAACTGCAATAACTTCACCTATAGGAGCACCATCCTCTCCATCATCTATAACAGACATATGGGAAACTATATTCTTTAATGTACCATCAGAAGTTACATTGTGTGCTTCAAGCCCTGTGCCTCCTAATGCTGTGATAATTCCTGTAGGCTGTTTACTCGCAGCTGCTCCGGTAAGTATTGCTTTATCAAGTGCCTTTGCTATAGCCATAGAAAGCCTTGTCTCAATGTAATTTGCTAAGTTTATCATACTATCTTCAAGTATCGCATTTGCAACCGGAATAAAGCCGCCAACCTTAAACCCATCAAGTTCAGTCTGTGAAAAACCCGCACTTAATTCCTGAACCGCATCCGTCATTTCTGTCCATATTCCTTCTGGAATCGCCCCATCCATTATTATTCTTGCTGTGCCTGTTAAAGGTTGGACATATACCTCTGAATAAAGTGCGGAATAATCTCCTAGCCTTGCCTGTATCATGTCAATAACTGCTTCTGGAATAATGGCATCCGTTCCACTTATTGCCCTGTTTTCTTTAGCGGCATTGGCAATCCTGGTATAAAAATTTTTTACTTCCTCTCTGTTTAGTCTCTCAATCATTTGTTCCCTGGTTTCGTATTTATTACCCCTCATTCTTAATCCTCCTATATTTGTAATATCTATTCTATTTCTTGCTCCTGGGTTATTTGTAGGTGCATTACTATTAAGTTCTTCTAATTCGCTCTCAAGTGCAGCAATTTCACCTTCAAGTTTGCCTTTATTTTGCTCCCCATATTTTTTATCCGATTCTAATTTATCCGTTTCTTCTTCTAGGGCAGATATTTCTTCATCTGTCTTAGCTTCATCTATGCTGTCCAGCAATTCTTTTGTCCTTTTACTAAATCCTTTTTCAAGTTCAATAATCTTGTTTAAATCAGCTCTTTTTTTATTAATTTGATTGGCCAATACCAATTGTCTTAATGCCATACTCTCACCTTCCATTCACATTAGTTTTATATTAATCATCAAACCTTACCTAAACTTTCTATAAACATAGCAGCCTTTTATAACTTTCTATATCCTCCTCAAGATTATGAAGAACATCCAGTAGTATATTTTTAGTTTCCTCATCCCCCTTGTGGTTTTCTATTTGATTTTTTATTATTTCATGGTGAAGCTTCATGTCCACATAAATTTCTATTATATAATCATATGCCCCATGGTAATTTCCTTTTTTCTTTAACTCTTTCACAATTTCATTTACTAATTTTTTCTTATTTATTTCATCCATAAATAACACTCCTATTCTAATTTAGATAAAACATCATATAACTTTGAGGTTTTTCCCTTTGATTCTAATTTTGCATTACGCAAGCTCTTGGGATTTAACAGTAATCTATCACCATAGATAACTATATCTGTTCTTAATTTTTCCTGTGTTGTAGCCAATGCACTTTTTTTGGTTCCACCTCTTTGTGTTTCAGTTTCTATATTAAATTCATTTTCAATCAATCTTTTTGTTATTATTTCATATTGAGCTAACATTCCAGAATATATATTAATCAGGTTTTCAAATTCCGGCTTATATACGTTCAAAGCTTTCATATCAGCCTTAACTTGCCTTTTGAATTTCTTTAATAATTTCTCATATTCCAAGTTCATCACCCCTTAACTCAAAAAAGTGGGAATATGCTCTATTGGAAAGACTTATCCCTGCCCGGTCCCTTACTGAATCCTCTAACCCAGAAAGACAGGGGGGGATAACTTCGAAATGCTACCATCTTAATATACTTAAATACTCTGGTATGTCGTACTTCCTTGCAAGTGTTGTAATTAGACTATATGCCTTAAAATGTTCATGCTTCATCTGCACATCATTTATATGGCGTTCCTCTTCATTGAGACGTTTTTTCTCATTTGTGATTTCATTCCTTTTATTGTCCAATGTCTTAACAAATTCCTGATATTCACTTTCACAAGACAATATATCCTCTTTAATGTCAATCAGCCTATCCCTTATGATTTTCTTTACTGCACCATCTGTTGATTGCTCAAGTGCTTGTATCTTCACAAGAAGCATTTCCTTCTCCTTCTTTAGCTTGATGATGTTCTTCTTATCTTCCTCTTTAAGGAGCTGTATGCTTATGTTTTGCCACTGCTTACGCATCTCTTCTAGGGCAAGCCTATCATCTGCTGTTCTTTCCTTAAGTCTACTGCGGAGCTGTTCAATTTCAAATAGCTGCTGCACTAGGTAATGTGATTTCTCCTGTATACTATCATTCAATAATTTATCCATAATATCTATCTCCCCTCATGTTCTTTCTTATATTCCTTGTAAGCCTTACGCACAGCTCTCATCAATCCGTTTGGATCATCTATAAGATCCTTTATGGTTAAGCTGCTATTCATACGCCTAAAGGTATTACTTTTTCTTCTGCTCCTGTGTTTATTCTTTTCTCTATATTCAGGGTCTTGATAACCCACCTTAACATACTTTGACATAAATCCACTTCCTTACATAAAACTAAAAGGCCACAGGATTTATCCACATACCTTAATAAAAGGTACATAGTATATTTCCTGCGGCCATTATTTCTAATGCCTTACACTTATAAAAAGTGCAGTACTCTTCAATATTAACTTTATATTTACATTATACCATAAAACCATAGTAAATACAGTAATATCAATGGTTTAAGTATCATTTGAGCTTGAATATATAGCTTCTGCTGTCATTGACTGAATTTTAGCTATAATTCCTTTCAGCATTGCATTTTCTTGCTTTAAATCTTCCAGTTCTCTTTCTAACCTTCGGCGTTCTAGTGGAGAAAACTTTTCAAGTTTTACGCCCATTAATTCTCTAATATGATTAGGTTCAAATCTCACAGCTGGTATATTGCACGTCTGTATTATTCCATCAGCTCTATATTGATCCACTGTTCTTTCATCTATCTGGAGAATCTCGGCCACTTGTTTCTTTTTTAATAAAGGTTCTATAGTGGTCATATTAAAACACCTTCCCTTTATTCATTATTTAAATATTAATAGTTATTTGCCTTATCAAATACATTAGTATCAATGGTATTCGTAAAGTTAATATATAATTACATATTAGCTGGTCAATTTCATCTTTTTAAAGAAAATATCACTTACCGATAAATTGAAAGCATCTGCAACACTTGCCGCCTCTAGCATTGACCATTTAGGAATCTTACTGTTTAACCTTCTTCTCATGGTTATTTTTGTTATTCCCGTTTTTTTACATAAATCTTTTTGTGTCCAATTCTTATATTTTAAAAGTAGTTTTATGTTCTTGCTTGCATATTTTAAATCGTTGCTCATATTTGTATCCTCCTAAATCGTATTTGTTTAAGATTATACACTTTTGCTATTACAATATCTACCTTCAATTACAATTTAATTCAATTAATATAATTCCTAAACATTAACTTGTTCATGAATATATTCTATAGTAATCTAATAAACCACCAATACTGCTAAATTTATATCCTATCACCTTTTTTACGTTTTAATCTCTCCTGACTTTTCCCTATCATAACACCATAGTTGAAACATGATGCAGCTAAAGCAATATAAGAGCTTGCTTCTCCAAATTGATTTTCACAATTTTCACATATAGCCTTTAAATTGTTAAGATGTTCAAATGGTATCTTTTGATTATTAAGTGCCTTTTTATAAGTTTCATTCATTTTCAAAATTCCTCCCTTGACATTATACTTATTGGATAAATGTACTTATATAAGTATACTTTCCCAATAAGTATATTTTTATTTATTTAACAGGTCCAGTCTCATGTATTTATGTGGACCTTCTTTTTTATATATTTTTGGCTCTTTCTTAAACCGGAAAGCACTTCTTATAAGTAACAACAAATTATCCTTTTCATCATTGGTGGTATATGAAATTTTTAATCTAATCATCTTTATTCCCTCCAAAGCTATCTATATAAGCTATATCTTTTATTTCTGATAGAAAATTCAAATCAGTAAGTCCCTCTATAACACCTTTTTTAAAATAAAAATTCATATATAAAATAGCCTGACGGTCTTTGTATTCAACAATATCAATAACAGATTTATATACATCTGGAGATACCTTTGGTTTTAATGATTCTAAAATGTTATTTACTCTTTTATCCAGACCCTTAAATTCCGGTGATTTATCTAAATCTAATCCAAAGACTTCACTAACATTGAGTTTCTTTAGCTCTATGACTTTATTAATGACATTTCTTAATACTTTATCCATTTATAACCCCTCCTTGATTTATGATTCGCAATCCGTATACTTGTCCATAGCATTGAATATTTCTTTGATAATTTTGATTTTAGTCTCTGGTGTGGCAAGCTCTTGTTTTCTATCTATAATTTCCCTTATCCATTCCAGTATCAGGTAATCAGTAAAAGTCAAGACCCTTAACCCTTCTTTGGGTAGTCCAAATGTAGCTCTCATTATATCAATTTCATTAAAAAGCAATATTTTTTCAACAAACATCTGGTCAACTGTATCCTTTATGCTTTCATCACTAATTGCTTTCATGTAAACACTTCCTTTCCTCACTTCCCTTATTTTCAATAATCTTAACTTTGTGAATAGTGTCATGTGATACTCCGGCTATTTGTGCTAGTTCTTTTTTTCTGTTTATAGCAGGGTTGTCAGATTTCTGACAAGGTAGAGGATTTTTACCTCCAGTTGATGTTTTTAGATTCTCTTTAGCTTTCTCCTGTATAACAGGCTCCAATTTCAAAGCAAGTTTTGCCCTCTCATATGCAGATAAATTCCTTCAATAACTTCAACCTTATTAACGGTGGGAATATTCCCTTCGTTTAAAGTTATATTCATACCTTTCAAATCCTTACAGGGCAACTTCACACATATTTATTCCATACATATTACAGAACTTATCCATTACCTTTTTAGGTGATGGAATAAACTCCATAGCCTTTGAACACGCATCTTCAAGTAGAGAAATACCACCCTTGGGCATTTCTACTATTTCCCCTTTCTCATAGCACTGGAGGGCATAGAATAAAAATCTATCCATGTAATGTCCCAAGCTATTTGAAATCCTCAAGTATGTTTCTCTCAAGTCCTTATTCATCAGAGGGTTGTCCTTTAGTGAGTACAATTCTTCTGCCATAAACTCACCTAATAAAATCAAAATTTGAAAGTGCTGATTCGGGTTAAGGGGCTTTCCTATTTCAAACTCCTTATATAAATCCTTCATCCAGCTTCTTTTCAATTTAGGTATAGGCTTGTCAGTGTTTACTAGCATAGTTCCCATTAATTCATATACTTCTAACATTTCTATCAAGCTCCTTTAACTTATAAATTTAATCCCTTTAAACTAATCCATTGATGGAAATAAAATTCTTCACTACCTAAGCCAGTAATTCTCATAGCTATAACTTTTCTTAAATTTTCTCTATTCATTTTCTCAAATACCTCCTGTCTCTTCCTAATAACCACAAGGGGGTAGTTATACTACTCAGTAGTAGTTATATTTCGTATATTACTATACTTAATCCGTTGATATATCAGGCCTTAAGCAGTATTTTTTTATTGGGTAGTAGTTCTTGCTAAAAAAACTTTTTTAAAATTTTTATATTTTTATATATAATATATATTTTTTATATTTTTAAATTTTAAAATAAAGTACTACCTCTACTACCTATCACGTATAAGCCTTTAGTATAACTATCTTTGGCTAGGTAGTACTTCTTAAAAGTCACTATTACCCAACTACACCTTATACTACTTAAAGCCACCCTTAATACATCTAAAAATATCTGAATTAACATCATTATCTTTTATATTAAAAACTAAATCTTTATAAGTAACATATCCTTTAGTCATTCCAGTTTTTATACCTAAAGCTTTGAATCCCTGTGTAATTTTTTTCCTTGATGGAACGTTCTTAGAATACTCATTGAGGTACCATTCTTCAAATATTGGATATACTTCTTTTGCAGGTAAATTATGACCAGGCAAATCACTGAAATATATATCTTTAAATCTGCCATAAGGATTATTTTCCTTTGCATACTCTTCTTTTGAATCTGCCCACCTTTGCGGAAATTTCAATTTGCCTGTTTTAGTAAATTTCACAATGCAGCTTATAATATAGCTAAATAGACCTTCTTTATCCTCTAAAACTTTCCTTTTAAAATCAGGGTCTATATCATTCTTTTCCAGTGAGTACAATAATTCTATAACTATAATTCTTATAACCAACGCATCATCATTACCATCAAAACTTGGTTTTTTATTTGTGAATATTACAGGTACAAAATTAGGTGTAAACTCAATAGGTGGTTTATATAATGGTCTGGCCTTAATTGTATCTCCTCCAACTATCTTTTTCATAAAATCTGTATCAAGATAATCAGAATCACTAGTTTCGGAACATATTAGTAACCTTACTCCTTGAAGCTCTGCAAGCTCTGGATTAGCCCCTGAATTTTTATTCCATGCTTTCATTAAAAGGCTTTTATCTATAGATTTAACATAGTCACTACCAAAAGTATTTAATATAAGTTCAAAAATTTGTGTTTTCCCTGTATTTCTTACACCATGTATTATGGGAAATATCTTTTGGTTAGCTCTACCACTCAACATATATCCTAAGAGTATTTCAAAGGCTTCAATTTCCTCATTATCACCATTGAATAATCTATCAATGGAAGCTTTAAATAATGAGTTTATTTTACCTGGTACATAATTAACCTCTGCTATTTTAGATATGTGTAAATCTTTATCATGGGGTAATATTTTACCTGTGGTAATATCCACAATTCCATTATTGCAATTTATATACCTAACATCTGAATCCATTATCTTTGAATTAATATGTGTATCTTCAAAGGCTTTGTATTGCTTATATATAACATCTAATGTTCTAGCACTTTTCAGCTTATTCCTCACTTTTCTCATGTCTGCAATTTCTTTTTCATCATCAAGCTTTGAAATATACTGATTTATTTTTACCACCATATTTTCAACAAATTTAATCGAAAGAGTTTTTATAGGCAATCCATCATCATCTCTAACCCATTTCTTTCCATCCCAATAGTAGTAATATTTTATATCTACTGCGTACTTTAAAATATCCTTATATTTATTTTTAAAGTCTTTAGAAATACCTAAATCAGTAAAATCATAGTTTTTAATAAAATCATTAGTTTCCTTTTGTGTTCTTATCATATATTCTTGATATGTTTCTCTACAATCCCTTATAGCCTTATTTATAGTCCTTGTCATATAATCATCCCTGTCCCATTTTTCCCTACACAACCCGCTTCTTCTGAAAGCTTCATCCATGAGATAAGGATCTTTATTGAGCCAAAATGCTAGATAATTGGCTAGTGCTTGGTCTGCTTCTGACTGACTATTATAAAGGTTCTGCCAACTACCATCATAAAGAGCTTTTATTTTAAATCCATTTTTACTAGCAAAAGCTTTATCCAATAATTCATTAATATTAAATTTAATATTCTTAGATTGTAGCGTTTTCACTGGGAGCTGCTCTTTAAGAGCTTCATCATCTTTTTGATAGATATTATATATCGCATCTAGTTGTTTTTGCCTATTTTCTATTTTATTACCAGCTAATGAATCTCCAGTTAATGCAAAATATCGTCCGGTATTATACATTTCTATTTCTCTTTTTACTGCCCTTGGGATATATCCATAAGCTAGAACATGAACCCCTTTTCCACTTTGACTTAGTTCGGTATAACTGTCTAACGTATCTATTATATATGCAGCTTTTTCTGATATTTCGCCATCTTTTACGCAATCGTCAATATCTATCCCAACGATACCACTATCTTGAAACATAAATCCAATTCCTGAATATTTCCCCATGTGGTTATATGTTTCTACTACTTTGCTAAAGGTGTTCCATGTATCTGGATTAGTACTACTTGCCATTTTCCCATCAATTTGATAAGGAATTTTTGTAGTTTTCCCTTTTCTACTTTCTAGCTTCCACAGAACCCAGTTAGGATATTCTCTAAGTTCTCTTGGTATATTATCAAAGTTATTATTTAGGTTCTGCATTATGTTATCACCACACTTTTTTGAATTAATCAGCACTAACCTTTCGTAAAACTCCATATTGCTTAACAGTTTGTACCTGTTTCATATTTTCCATAGCTTCATTTTTCAAATACTCATTACATAAATCAATGTCAAAGATATATCTATTGCCACTTTTCAGGAAGGGAATTTTTCTTTCTTTTGCCATACGCCTTAGTTGATAGTAAGTAAATCCTAATTCCTCCGCTGCTTCTTTTAAATATGCTTTTTTAGTCATTATCTGAATCCTCCTTAGCTAGTCTATTTTTTCTTTCCTCAACCAGCCTGTCATATGCTTTCTTATGAATACATTTATCCTTTTCGTTTGTATTATGCTGTATGGCATATTCCAACGCCTTAATCTGCCTATCAAGTTTTTTATTATCCTCTGGAATTATTATTTCTAACACCTTATCCCCCTCCTTTTCATCATTATTAAAAAATAACTTTCTAGGATTAATATTAAGTATTTTACATATTTTTTCCATATTAGATAAACTAGGCGATATTTTACATCTTTCATAATCTGAAATAGTTTGATTTGTAACACCCAACATGGATGCTAATTGTTTTTGAGAAAGACCTTTTTTTATTCTTTCTATTTTAAGATTAAGTCCATTCATTTATAGCCACCCTCCTAAATGTGAATTTTCATTTCGCTTTAATTATATTATATGTACTTTTATTTCATATGTCAAGGTTTTTAAAAATAAAATATGTACTTTTATTTCGTTATATGATATTCTTAATATGAGGTGGTATCAAATGACGATAGGAGAATCTATAAAATATTATAGGAAAAATAACAAATTAACTCAGGAAACATTAGCCAATAAAATTAATAAATCTTTAAGGATGGTTCAAAAATATGAATCTGATGAAGTAACACCAAGTATTGAAATTTTAAATAAAATAGAGGATGCATTATGTATAAAACATGGAGCTATTTTAGGAAGAACACAAGATTTTATAGATGCTTTTTATGATAGTACCATTGATAAAAAATTCAATGAAATGAAAAGATCTGAGAATATAGATGCTGCTCAGACAGATTATATTGAGCAATATCTATATACCCTAGGATATAAAATTATTCGTGAAATAGAAAATGGATATATGATACTTCAATTAAAAGATGGCAGTGAATTCGAGATAGACGAAAGTGATATTATAGATTTAAAAAATAGTAGTAAATCTTTTATAGAATTTAAAATGTCTGAAATCATTAAGAAATCTAGAAAAATAGGAAAATAAACACAATGCCCTAGAAAGGAGGTAAAATTCAATGGATAACACAGCTAAAAATAAAACGTATACTTATACTGACTACATGAATTACCCTGAAAATGAGCGTATTGAACTTATAGAAGGTAAAATATATGCTATGTCTCCAGCTCCGTCAAGAATACACCAAGGACTTATTATGGAGTTATCTGCTAGGTTTTATAATTATATTAGATCCAACAACGGTAACTGCAAGGTATATCCTTCACCATTTGATGTATTTCTTACTGATGATGAAAACCTTGATAACTGTAAAAACATTGTTCAGCCTGATATATCGGTAATATGTGATAGGAATAAATTGAATGATAAGGGCTGTATTGGTGCTCCCGATATGATAATAGAGATAGTGTCACCTTATAATCCATCTAATGACTATGTAAGGAAATTATGGTTATATGAACAATTTGGAGTAAAAGAATATTGGATAGTAAATCCTATGGAAGAATCCATATTGGTTTATAAGCTTGATAAAAATAATCAATATGCAGCTCCAAAAGTATATACTTTTAAAGATATTATAAAAGTTAGCATATATGATACTCTTGAAATTGATTTTAGTAAATTAAACTTATTGTAGGTACTGCTTTAAATTATACAGTACCTACAAATATTTTATAGAAAGGGGATAATGGATGGCATCAATAGAAAAGCGAGGGGATAATTCATATAGACTTACAGTATCCTGTGGATATGATAAGAAGGGTAAAAAGATAATAAAACGTAAAACGATAAATTTATCCCATATAAGACCTGGTAAGCAGCTTGAAGAAGCTAATAAACAATGGGTATTATTTAAAGATGAAATAGAGAAGGGAATTTATTTAGATAGCGGTAAAATTACATTTGAAGAGTTCATAAAAAAATGGTTAAAGGATTATGCAGAAGCAGAGCTCGCACCAAAAACTTTATACCGATATAAAGAATTATTATATACACGTATTATTCCAGCTCTTGGCCATATTAAATTAAATAAACTACAACCAACGCATATAACTGAATTTTATAGCAATCTACGTGAAGATGGTATCAGAAATGATGGTAAACCCGGAGGACTGTCGGAAAGAACTATATTACATCACCACAGATTGATTTCAAGTATACTTGCTACTGCTATACAATGGGGATTCATTTTGAATAATCCGGCTTTACGTTTAAAGGCACCTAAAGTTGAGAAAAAAGAAGCTAGACATTTCAATATAGAAGAGACTGCATATGTTCTCCAACTAATAGAAAATGAGCCCATTAAATATAAAACTATGATTACTTTAGCTATTTATGGCGGGATGCGTGAAGGGGAGTTAACAGCACTAACATGGAGCGATATTAATTTTGATGATTGTACAATAAAAATAAATAAATCTTTACAACATTTACCCGGCCGGGACACTTTTATAAAATCAACAAAGACAGAAACAACTAGGTTAATATCTATACCTATATCAGTTATGACATTACTAAAGGAATATAAAAGGTGGCAAAATACTGAAAAATTAAAGTTAGGAAACTTATGGCATGATAGTGATGCTTTATTTACTGCAACTGATGGAAAGTCTATATTCCCAAGCACAATAAGTAAATGGTTTCTAAAGTTTATCAGAAAACATAATGAATCTATTATAAATGATGATAAAATACCACCAAAAGATAAAAGTAAATATTTATTAAAAGAAGTTAATTTTCATGGTTTAAGGCATACTTCTGCAACATTATTAATTAACCAGGGTGTAGATATAACCACAGTTTCTAAGAGACTAGGTCATGCCAGAACTTCAACTACCACAGATATATATTCACATAGTTTGCAAAAAGCAGACGTAGAAGCTGCTGATAAACTAGAAAATTTATTTAATAATGAGGTCAATAAAGCTAAAAAACAGTTATAAAAGTATCCATTCTCTTGTGGTAATTTATATTATTTTTTAGTAGTTTTTTAGTATAGTAGTACCCAAATAGAACCCAATTCAAATATGTAATTTATTTTACCCCAAAATAAAAAACCGTAGAACCATTGATTCTACAGGCTTTGTTATGGCAGGGGCAGTAGGAATCGAACCCACAACCAACGGTTTTGGAGAACGTAAATATATTTTTAACTCAATATAACAATACATGATTATATATTATAAAGTATTGAAAATACAGGGTTCATTAAAGTTAATTTATGATTACATATAATTATATCCATTGTGATGTAGTGCTTTTTGTGACCATTTTGTGACCAAATTTATATTAATTTTTATAATGAACAAAGGATTTTGGATAACTTTTATGTTCAATTATTCCATATTCTAGCATTAATTCATCAGTAAGATATTTAACTCCTTTGCAGTGTAAATCTCCTACACCTTGGCTTATTAATTCATAAGTTTCGGATTTATAGAAATAGTCCATACTTTCATCTAATCCTTTGCCAGTTTTCTTTGAGAATTCTAAAATTATATTTTTATATAAAGATTGCAATAATATTTTATTAGCTTCCATGTTTTATACTTCCTTACTTTTTTCATATTTTAGATATTTATTAATAGTTTTCTGGTTAACGATACATATTTGTTGATTAGGTTTGTAAAACTTTAATCTTTTTAAGGCTTCATCTTTTCTAATTAAATTGGCTTGATATAATTCTATTGTATTATAAACTCTGTCATCAGCTATACCACCTATAATTATGTCATATTCTAAATAAATATTATTTCCTGCTCTACACTTAAGTATAAAGTCCAGCCATTCTGTATTGTAGCTCAAAAACTTTTTGATTTTACAAGAATTATTAACTTTATCTATTTCTAAGTTATATATATTCAGGTACCCGTCTTTTCCTCTTTTTTTGAATTTATTTGTCCAATTAATTGCTTGAGATTTAAATTCCGTTACATAAAAACCCTTTCCGAAGTCCAATGCATCCCTAGAGAAAGATACATGGGGATTATCTACGATGCAATAAGAACCATGATATACTATCAATTCAATGCTCCCCTTTCTCTTAACACCTCTATTAAATCCTCTACTATATATTTTTTGCTTTGAGAGTGTAATGGTTCATAACATGGAATAATATAGTTATCTAAAGTATTTGTATTCTTAATTATTTTATATACTTCTTTTGCACTTATTCCTAATTTTTCTGCCAAACTTTCAATGCAAAATATAGTAAACTCCAATCTTTTTTCATCCATAGATTCACCCTCTAAGTAATTTTATATACTATCTATATTATAAAATTATAATCTTTGTTAATCAATTTTTAATTTGTATATTTATTTAGTAACTAAATCTATATAATTAAATTAATACTATATTAAAGAATTCTAAATGTGGTTATTGAGATATAAAAAGTACATATATTACAAAGACTATATAATTAGTAGCATTAATGATTCTATATTTTTTGATGTTACTTTTCCTTAATTATTTTTGTATAATTTAAAGTATCAAGTATTATATTGTCTATTTTTTCCCTTATAACTTTTATTTCCTTAAGTATCTTAGCTGACTTCAATTCTCTTTGGAGTATTTCTTTAACTATATTATGTTGAATTGTTAATTTCGGCAAAGGTATTCGAATATTTAATATATCTGAGATATTTATTCTTGGATGCTCTTTCCCGCTCATTAACAATTTACTTTGCTTTAAATATTCTGAAGAAAGAAATACATATCTAATATAATTAACAGAAGTGTTTAATTTATTTATTATAGAAAATGGTATAAATTCTGTTGTTCCTATAATATTTAAATGTTTTGGATTAATAATAGTATAACCTAAGTATGGCCTTAACTTATTTGTTAAAAAATCAGCATTTCCAAACTCTATCTTATCAGAACCTACTTCTGTAACGACGTTACTAAGATTCTCAATTTTGCCATTTAAGGATTGTATATGTTCAAATTCAACCAATATTCTAGTGTCTGTCATAAGACCTTTTTTTATCACAGTAGCATTGTACTTTCTTATTAATCGCTTCATTGGAATTATAGGATATTTATTTTTATCTTCACTTTGGAATAAACATCCTTTTCTGAGCATCCAAAAACTCATATATTCTGCACCAATTCTCATATATCTCTGATTAGCTATATTACTTAGCATAGGTTTTATCTTTATATGAAAGTTTTCATCTAAAGATGGTTTTTTAATGTCGTATTTTAAAAATACAGATTCTATTATATTTTGCAGAGACTCGTACTCCAGTTTCTTTTTTTTAATCTCATCCTCAAATATGTTTATTTTTCTAATTAATTCTATTGATACTTTTTGAGGTAAAATAGGGAATTTAAACCTCATGAAATCCTCCACCTGAATTCTAGGATGACTTTGACTTTTTCCTGTTCGAATGAAGATTGCTTTTTTTCTAAATTCTCTATGCAATAAGTAGTATTTCAATAATTTGCTAGGAATTGTAGTATTATCTACTTTCAATGGGAAAAATTCTGTAGAACCAATTACCGATATTTTTGAATTAGGAATATCCTCCATTAAAAACACATATCCTATGTGACTATTTAGTCTAGAGAATACTATGTCGGCTCCATCCAATATTATTTTATCAGATCCAATTTCACTAACAATATTTTTATCTAAGTCATTTAAAAATCCTATACCTGGTTCTATGTTAGCTAGATCTATTAATTGATATTCCTTAGTTAGATCACCTTTCTTTACATTTTTTATCTTTACAATTTTTACAAATTGCTTTAATTCAATTTGACGATAATTAAAGTTAAATATTTTTCCGTTAAGGTTTTTCCAGTAATTTGTATATCTAGCTCCTAATCGTAAAAATATACTTTTACTAATATCTGATAAATTGACATTGGTAATCATTCCCACACCACACTTTGCTTAAAGTAATCTAGTATCTTTTCTGGTTTTTCATTTATAATAACATAATTAGAATCATCTATGCATACTGAGCTAAATAACTCATTTGGTCGATCTTCTATTTTTTTAGTTCCTCTCTTGTAGCCTATTTCTTCTGCATGAGACATAAATATGGAATAGTTATACTTATTACTCATCTTGCTAAATATCCACCAATCGGCATCTACCATTTTAATATCATCCTCGTACTTATCTTTAAGCTGGGATATTGTAAGACTTTCATCTTCTGTTTCAAAAATAGATAATAAATATTTCTTTAAAATTTCCACAAAATTATCATGAAGACTAGAAGTTTCTTTTTTCTTTTTCAATTTATCGAGTTGATTTTTTATTTTGATAAATTCTTTATTATACCAATCCCAGTTATCATTCCAATCTTCAACTTCCTTCTCAGTTTTTTTCTGGGCGAATAAAAGGCTTGTTTTCGTCATAGTATATGGTGCAAATGCAAGATAAGGTAATGAAACAACAGCTTTTACCCAGAAATATTTAAATATAAATAATCGTATTTCTTTATTACTTGATAAATCAAATACTGACTCTGGTAGTACAACGCCTAATCTACCTTTAGGTCTTAATAATTGATACCAACGTTCTATAAATAAGTTTTCAGTATCTATAATTTTTTTATTTTCTTTTTTTAGAGATTTTTGTATTTTCTCGCCTTGTATATACAGCTTTGGAAATTGCTTAGCTGTTTCTCTATCCACAGTTATACTGAATGGTGGATTAGAAACTACGATGTCAAATTGTTCGTTTACATATTTAGGATATACATTGCTCGTTTTTTTTACATTTAATAACTTGCCATTGGGATAGTCTGCAAAATCTATCAATCCATCATTCGGTAGTATATTAGCAGATCCATCACCATGCCCTACCATATTGACCTTTGTTGCCATAGCTAAATCAGGATATATTTCTATTCCATATATATAATCTTTAGCCCAAGCATTTTGCTTATGTTTTGGAAAGTTAACACTTAAAAAATCATCTATATCATCAGCTATCTGAATTTTTTCTCTTTTATCCATATCTGATAATATAGATCTTGTAATTTCCTTCATACATTGTATTTGGTATGTACCTGATCCACATGAGGGATCTATTATATATGGCAATCTTGGTCTACCTTCTTTTCCGTTTATTAAATCAATTGCTAAATTTTCTACGTCAATTGCCTTGACTATAAAATCTACAATATTATGGTGAGTAAGATATTGACCTTTTGTCTGCTTTAATTCTGATCTTACTATTTTTTGAAAAAAATCTCCTAATACATCATATTTATTAGAAGTAAATGATATTTCCTGTAATGCTTCTACAACATATTTAACTTTATTTGCATTAAAAACTATGTCTGGAGTTTTTTTAAGTTTCTCGTCGTTGAATCCTATTAAATACTTTAGTGCACAATCTGAATAAGTTGAATTTTCTTCATCCCATTCCCCTCTATACATCTTATTAATTCTGTGATAAACTTCCTCTGGTAGCTCACTTTTATCACCATTATAGAATATTTGAAATCTATAAGCTTTACCAGCTCTAGTTGTTTTTTCGTCATATATTTTAGTAAGAAAAAGTCCTATTAGATTATAAAATAATTCATTTTGATGTTGTCCGCCACCCCATAAAACATTTGTTAAATCTTCTGCTATTCTATCTAGTTCATATTTTCTTACACTGGCTCTTAGCATATGAGCTTGATATTTGCTACCACTAATGAATTGAGGCGGTTTGTCAATTATACCATAGTTTTGAGGAATAACACGCAAATTAGGTCTTCCGGATTCCTCCCAGTCGTCCCAAGTTTTATATAAGCTGTAGTCTATTGTTACAAACTTCTCATTAAGTTCACCATCTTCATAAAATCTTGTATAATAAATTACGGATTAACCCCCTCGTTTTGGACAGAATCTAATAAATTCTTCATTTCTATTAAATTTAGACCCTTATTTGAATGTTTGTTAGGTTTTCTTCAAAATAAAGGTTATAAAATTCATGTGGAGCCATAAATCTTAAACTTGAATGTAATCTCCTATTATTGTAGAATTCCATAAATTCATTTACTATTTTGTATGCTTCTCCATAGCTTTGAAATTCATTAATTTTTAAACACTCATCCTCAAGTATTCTGTGAAATGATTCTACATGTGCGTTTTTATTTGGCGTCTTCACTGGTATTCTCTCATGTTCAATTTTAAGTTCTTCACAGCATTCATCAAATTTATGACTTATAAACTGGGGTCCGTTGTCTGTTCTTATTACTGGCTTTTTAGAGTCTTCCTCAAACAAGTTTCTTCTTATTAAGCACTTCCTCAGTAGTGCTGCAGCATCTTTAGCCTCACAGTGTAAACCCATGTGGTAATCTATAATGCTCCTATCAAAGATATCAATTAAATTTAGTAAGTAGAAGAATTTATCCTCACCTTCTATATAGCCATATTTTATATCCATTTCCCATAGTTGATTTGAGCCTGTTATAGTTCTGTTAATTGCAATATTTCTCTTTATTTTAGTTCTAATTATTCTCTGATCTTTAAGTATTCTGAGCTCTTTGCAAAGCCGATAAACCTTCTTATGATTAATCACAAGATTACAATATTTTCTTAAATGGTAAGTTATTTTTCTATATCCATAGTTAATAGCATCCCCGTCAATGGCCTCCAAAATAAATTCCTTAATCTGATCATCGCATACTTTCTCACCATCTCTGTTTATACTATATCCTTTTGGCTTTCCACCTTTAGGCCTAGTCTTTTCTTTGCCTTCTACACTTAAATTATAGTAATATGTTGATCTTCCGAGTTTAACTACTTTAAGTACAAATACTGCATTGTATCCTTGCTCTATATACTTTTTAGCTATTTCTACTTTTTCCTTAATTGAGGGTTTGATTTTTTTATTAAATCTCTAAGAATTGCTATTTCTAAATCTTTTTCTCCTAACAATTTTTTTAGATGATCATTTTCTTTTGTTACCTCTGTCAGCTCATTTTCAAGTTCTTTTTCTCCCTCAACTAAAGCTTTTCTACCAGGCTTAATTTTAATCTCATCCTTATCCTTAGAATTCCTTATCCACGTAAATATAGTTGATTTTGAGAGCCCATGTCTCCTTGATACCAGTGAAACATTTCCTACTTCTTTCACTTCTCTTAATACCTCTTCTTTTAATTCTTTCGTATAACTTTTTCCTTTCATAGTTTACCTCCAATCACTTTCTACATTATAATAAATATAGATGTAATGGTCCAAACCTATTTAGGGGCTTAAGAGATTAAATATTTTACATAACCTTTTGATTTGTCTTCATTAGCAGCTCTTTCAAAAAGTTGTGTTTTTATAGAGTCTTCATAGTATTTATCATAATCTTGTTCAGACTTTAGTTCAAAAATTGCATATGGTGTTTTATCCTGTCTGTAAACTATGATATCAATTTTACTTGAAGTCTTTTTATAAGGATGCCCAATGATTCTATTAAATTCAAAATCTATTATCTCCTTTTTATTTTTGTATCCATATTTTTTAACTAGATCGTAAAATAATGCTGCCCTTATCTTTTCTTCTTCGTCAGCTAAATTATCAGTAAAATTTTGAGCTATGTAAGTAATTTCATTATCTTTTATTTGAAAAAGTTTATTTTTTATGCCATCTTCTAATAATTTAACTAATTCGGATGGACAGTTATCTAATTGTATATTTTTCATTTTGAACCCCCATTATGGTTATATATGTTATAAATTCAATTATTCATAATATATTATTACAGTATAGTTATTATAACATATTGTATATAAGGACTATAATAAAGCTTAATATTACGTGAATGATTATAGTAAAGGTTGTTATATTCTACTTCATTTGACCCAAACTTTTATTGATTACTAATCTTGTAAATCCCAAGAAGACTTTCCTAAAGGAGCAAGAATTTCATCCATCTCATCATAACTAAGTGTTTTTTTATTTGTATAATCTAAACATAATAATTTCACACTTTGACTTGGAGTATTTCTTGCATATGTTATCCCATAATAAGTAACTCCATCAATAACCCAAGGTTTTCCTACATGTAGATTGGCAATCATGCTAGTATCATTTTGAAAAATATTACTTATTACATACTGTTTAACTTCCTCTGATGTAGATGTATTACTACTAGTTGTCTGTGCAACTTGAACAGTTTGATTATTTTGTTGTTCTTTTTCTAAGGTATCAATATTTTCTTTCAATTTTTGGGCTTCTATATTATTAGAATCCATTTTAAGTATACTGTTTATGTATTCAGTGGCTTCATTATATTTGCTATTTTTAATAGCATTATTAGCTAAGTCTATATTTTTTGATATAAGGCTCTTTTTACATTCCTGAATTTTCTTTTGGGCATTACTATATGACTTATCATATTCCTTAGCTATTTTTTGGAATTGTTGTATTGCTCCTTCATAATCCTTATTATTCATCAAATTCAATCCACTATCATAAATACTTTTAACTGTTTTTAAATTTTCAGCTAATTTCATACTTCTCTTGATATTAGGATCATTTTTATAATCTAAGGATTGTTCAAATATAGCTATTGCTTTATCATATTCACCAGAATTCATATATTTATTTGCTTGAGTTATTAGATTATTATATGATTGGTTTTTATTATATTTATTTATTCCAAATCCAAATACTATTAATGCCAAGAGTATTAATGATGGTATGGCGATTTTTTTAAATTTATATTTATTCATTCAGACTTTCCCCTTTATTTCTAATTTTAATTTAATCACCCTGTACTTTAATCAGGGCGATTATTATTAATTTTAGTAAATTTTATTTATTAATTTTCGTCTTTGACATTATATAAAAACTACCTGCTCCATTAGGTTTAAGAACATACTGGTATTTATCAAGATTATTTACATCAGTGGTAAATGTATAATCATAGCTATTAGTTTCTGCATTATAACTTCTTGATCCTATATTTATGCCATTATAAAAAATATCATTACCACCAGTCATGGAATAAGAGTCTATTGCAGTAACATAGTAGTTACCATTATTTTCATAGGCATTTGTAATTATTTCTATAGGGCCTCTATCAAAGTCACCAGGAGTCCATGTGAATTTCTGTTCTCCTTCCAGCCATCTAGGATCATTCTTAAGACTGGAATAATCCCCATCTCTAGGGAGGACAATATCAGGATTTATTTTTTTTCTTGCAATTGATTCTATGCCATCCAAATCTGTATATGAATTAATACCTTCATAAGTAATATTTTCTGCTTTATAATAAAATGACTGGATTATCCAATCTCTATTTATATTTTCACCAGATGTAAATTCTGGAATTGTGGATTGAGAAAAAGCATCTGAAAAATAATTTTCAATAGAATTTATTGTTGACTTATCTAAATTTTTACCTATGTTACTATTTTCAGTATTAGGATTTGTTATAGAATTTATTATAGAATTTGGTATGACACTAGTTCCGCCAACTGCATTAATGTCAGTTTTATCTCTATCTACAACATTATTTATATATTCTATTGCCTTAGCTGTATCAGGTGAATTTTCACTGTCAATTAATACAAGAGGTGCTGAGTATTTCCCAGCTAACACCGATGCCACCAATGCATCTGCATAGCCATTTCCTGATGCATTTGCAAAATACAATTTATCATTTTTTAAATCTGATTTATATGCATCTAAGATTCTTAAATTAGTATCAAATCTACTAGAACCTCCATCTATTCTACCGGATGCTTGAAGTTCTGTATATGTATCATTGTTTATTACATTTTTTGTCCCAATAACTGTAACATTGGGTTTATTTGATTTTATGAAATCAGCTGCTGGTCTAATAGACTCAATGCTATTAGCAGATAAGAGTAAAATTTCACCTTTTACAGCTGCTATAGGAGCCGCAGATAAAGCATCAGAAAATCCTTCGCCACTTACAATTATTACATTATCAGCTTTTATTCCATTATTTTTGACTAACTCATTTGCTACAGCTGCATTTGTTTCATATCTATTTTTGCCACTTAATTCTACTAAGTTATAAGATTTTTTTAGTTCATCACGTATAGATTGCGGTACAGAAGCCTCTCCCCCTATAACATATATATTTTTGGGATTTAATGTATCTAATGCAGATTTAGTATCTATACTGAGACTAGAAGTACTAGTTAAAAGTATAGGTGCATCTAATGTCTTTGCAAGTACTGATGCACTTACAGCATCTGCATAACCTTCACCGCTTACAAGTACTACATTATCACTGTTTGTCCAATTGCTTGTGGCAACTTGTGATGATGTAGCATATCTACTTTCTGCACCTAGTCTCGTTACTTTTCCTGCATCTGCTTTAGCTGATGTTAACGTTAAAGTTGTGGTCAATACCAAAGATGTAAGAGTAGAACTTACAAATACTTTCTTCATTTTTTTATTCAAGTTAATCTCCCCCTTAAAACAATTATTATTATATATATTTCTACAATTATATTGTTTTTCCTTCATATATATATTGTACCAATTTTAAAATGTATTTTTATGGTCTATGCTTGACTGAATAACAATTGTCTTTCATAAAAAATTCAAATATATATTATATCTATGAATAACAATAAATATATATTTGAAAGGAAGTCGATTATTATGTCAGCAAATGTAGAAACTATGTTTTATGTAAGAGAAACCCCTTGGCATGGGCTAGGAACAAAAGTAGGGGAAGCTCTATTTTCCCAGAAAGCCTTGGAATTGTCAGGACTTAATTGGAATGTAATTCAAAAACCTATCTATACCAGTGACAATATTCTTATATCCAATTATAAGGTTAATATTAGAGAAAGTGATGACAAAGTTTTAGGTGTTGTAACTGACAGATATAAAATAGTTCAAAATAAAGAAGCTTTTTCTTTTACAGACAGCTTAATTGGCGAAGGCTGTAAATATGAAACGGCAGGAAGTCTACAAAATGGTAGGAAGGTATGGCTTCTTGCCAAACTGCCGGATAAGTATAAAATTCTTGATGATGAGGTAACCCCTTACATGGTATTTTCAAACAGTCATGATGGCACTGGTGCTATTAAAGTTGCCATGACTCCTATTAGAGTTGTATGTAATAATACTTTGAACCTAGCTCTTTCCAATGCCAAGAGAATATGGTCAACTATTCACACAGGGAATATTAGCAGTAAACTCAATGAAGCTATGAAAACACTACTTCTTGCGGAAAGTTACATGGAAAATCTTGATTATGAAGCTCACTATCTAAGCAGAAAAACTATAAGTGATGAAAAAGTATTGGAATTTATAGAATTACTTTTGCCTTTACCTGACAATGCAAGTAAAACTCAAGAAAAAAATATAAATCTATTAAGGGATGACATGAAATTGAGGTATTTTGATGCTCCTGACCTGATAGACCTGCCTAAAACATCTTGGAGATTTGTAAATGCTGTATCTGATTTTGCAACTCATATTAATCCTTTGCGTAAAACTAAAAATTATAAAGAAAATTTGTTTTCTAAGACTATTGATGGCAATCCCCTTATAGACAGAGCCTATGCACTTGTAGAAAGTATTGTATAAATATCAGTACTTTCTATTTTTATCTAATGAAGTCTCTTATTATTTGTATGGGAAAAGGGGTTTTTGTTATGACTAAACTACTTATAGGTACTAAGAACATTTCAAGAGAGGATTGGTTAAACTTTAGAAATAAAGGTATTGGTGGCAGTGATGTTGCAGCTTTATGTGGCATAAATAAATATAAGTCATCAGTTGAACTTTGGATGGAGAAAACAGGACAAATTAAGCCTAAAGAAAGTGGCGAAGCTGCTTACTGGGGTACAAAGATGGAACCTATAATACGTGAGGAATTTACTACTAGAACTAATCTTAAAGTAAATATCGTAAATTCCATATTAAAACATGAGAAATATGATTTTATGCTTGCTAATATAGATGGCATTGTCTATGATACTAAGTTTGGTAACTGTATATTTGAAGCAAAAACAGCTTCAGCTTTTAAACAAAGTCAGTGGGAGAAAAGTATACCAGAAGAATATATGCTTCAAATCCAGCACTATATGGCAATAACAAATTTCAAGGCCGCTTATATTGCTGTTTTAATTGGAGGTAATCAGTTTATATATAAGTTTATAAGAAGAGATGAAGAATTAATTGATATGATAATAAAGATCGAAAATGATTTTTGGAATCATGTATGTGCAAATACCCCACCTAAAATTGATGGCTCTGAAGCTTCTACAGAACTTTTAAACAGACTTTATCCAAGCTGCATGGAAAATAGTAAAGTTATACTTCCTGATGAAGCTTTAAATATTTTAAGTCAATACAACCTTTACAAAGAAAAGGAAAAGGAAGTTTCTGAAATAAAAAATGAAGCGGCAAATAAATTAAAGTCTATGATTGGAGATAATGAAACCGCTGTAGTTAAAAATTGGATTATTACATGGAAAACTGTATATTCTGAAAAGCTTGACTCAAAAAAATTAAAGAAAGAAGAACCTGAGCTTTACAAAAAATATGCTGTTAAATCCAGTTTCAGGAGGCTTAATATAAAATAAATATTATGAAAAAATAATGCTAATTGTGAGAAATGAGATTTTATAATTAGCATTTCTATTTATTTAAAAATGTGAAATGGAGGTGTCATATCAAATGTCAGATCTTAAATATAAATTGGCTAAAAAGATAAATACAATTGAAGACGATGATTCTATAAACAATACTGAATCTATTAGAAAGGACACTAATAATGTAATTACGCTCAATAGTACTGAAAGTAATAAAAGTATTTCTATTGTACCTGATTTTGCTATAACCCTTAATGATGCCAAGAATAGAGTAGAGTTGCTTCAAAGTTTTGTTAAAGAAATGATGATTATAAATATAGATTATGGTTTTATACCCAACTGCTCTAAACCTTCGCTATTTAAATCGGGTGCTGAAAAACTCTGCGATATTTTTGGCTTTTCTAAAAAAATTGAAATCTTGAACAGGGTTGAAGATTGGGAGAAAGCCTTATTTCATTATGAAATAAAAACCATATTAATTAATAAGAAAACAGGTCTAATTGAAGCAGAGGGAATAGGCAGCTGTAATAATAGGGAAAGAAAATATAAAAACCAAGACGGTTACAGTATTGTAAATAATATATTAAAGATGGCTAAAAAAAGAGCTTTTATAGATGCAGTTTTATCTGCCACCCGTTCAAGCGGATTGTTTACTCAAGATATGGAAGATAATTTGTTACCATTAAATAATGGTAATGATGATAAAGATATTACTAAAATACAAAGCAATAATACCAATGGTTCAGCGGAAACAAAGTATCTCCAAAATAAAAAATATCATTATGAGCTTATTTCAATTATAAAAGAAAATAATATACCAACCAGTGAAATAAAAGAACTTATTAAAAAGAGATACAAAGTATCTCAAATTAAACAGCTCTCATCACCACAAATATGTGATTTTATAAAATATCTAAATATTTATAATATGATTTAGGCAGAAAATGGTTTCCTACCTAAATTCAAATAAAAATTAAATTAGAGGTGTTCTATATGAAAAAATTGAATTCCAGTGTAACTATAAACATAGATATTGTAAATACAGAGCTAATGCTAGAAATTAATGTAACTTGTACAGAACTTTCATTATCTTTAGAACAATTTATTACTTATGCCATTAATAAACTACTTTATGATATAAAATTTGTCCATAATCTAAAATTTGTTAATAATGATATCCAATAAATAATAAGTTTTTATGCATCATCCATATGAGAGAGCATAACTTTTAATACATCTAAGGCCATTTGCTTTTGCTTTATATTTCTGCCCTGTAATAATTGTTTAATTTGGTCTATAAAATTATCATTTTCCATATTTACTGAATCCTTTAAGAGATAGTCAACTGTTACACCCAATCTTTTTGTAATTCTGATCAATGTATCAAGTGTGACACTTTTTTCTCCTCTTTCTATCTGTCCCACATAAGAACTACTTACATCAACATCCTCTGCAAGTTTTTCCTGAGTTAATCTTAATTTTAATCTTTCTTCTCTTATTCTCTTTCCTAAAGCAATATAATTCATTCATCTACCTCCACTTATAATTTAGTGGTAGTAGATGATATATTTAATATACTATATGTATTATTTATATTGACTAATAGTTGTATTTTGTTATAATATTTTACAAGATGGTTAATTATTCATTAAAATTTTACAAATTTAAGGAGTTGTTATTATGTCTAAAATGAAATTGTGTAAAACATGTCAAAAAGAGATTGCTAGATCAGCAAAAATTTGCCCTCACTGTGGAGCAAAAAATAAAAGATCAAAATTAAAAACTTTTGCTATAGGTGCTATTATATTTATAATTTTTATAGCTGTTATAGGTGCTTTAGATTCTTCAAATACTTCAAAAACTAATTTAGTTGATGTAGTGAAAACAGGTTACCTTGGAAACTATAAATCAGTTTCAATAGGACAAGTGTTAGAAAAAAGTTTCACTGAATCTACATGGGATTCATTTGAATCTAAAGGCAAAAACATAGTTGAAGTTATACTAAAGGATACTAGCAGTGGCAGAACTAGGACAGCAAAAATTCAATTTGCTGTTGAAAAAGATAATACTTTTAATATTGTATTTTTTAAAACTGATTCTGGTACTTCTATAGATCCTTCTTCTGTAAGTTCCTATGGAATGGATGCCTATACAACAAAAGCATTTTTAGATACGCTTTATGATGAATACGGAAAACATTTTGATGAATCTGTAGTTGGTGATTTTGAGGATAATAATGATACTCTCTCTGGTACACCTAGTAGTAAATATAAAAAATAAGTATTATTCCTTAAATATAGATAATAGCTAAAAATTAATGTTTAAATTTAATACATAAGGAGGATGCATAAATGATCATATTGGCATATATAATTGTTGCATATTGTTGTCTCACATCTTTACAGAATAAATTAGGTATCTTTTACTTTGGTACATTTAATAATTATTTCTTTAGTAAACTGGTTATTGCTCTATTTTTAGGATGGATTGTTATTCCTGTATGGATCATATCAAAGCTAATGGGTAAATTAGGATGATAAGTTTAGATGGAATTAAATCAAATTTATTTTACATAAGTGATGTGACAAGGCATTTATATAATGGTTTCTTTCTAAAGATAATAAAAGGGGATTTTATAAATGAAAAAAAACAAAAAAATATTTTATTCAATTATAGCATTAATATTATTAGTGCTTATAGCAGTGGGAGTTTATATTGCTCAGAAAAGATATTATGAAGCAAAGGCTATAGAAAATACTAGGTTTATAACTATAATAAAAAATTCAGAATTAAATACAGTAGCAATTAATCTTAGAAACTTAGTAGATACTACAATGAAGGATGTAGTATGGAGACAATCTAATATTAAAGATGACAAGTACTTTGTTACTTGTACAGGAGATTATCATGATATAAACGTAAGAATGGATTTTTATATACATGAAGGAGAAAAGTCGAATAAGATAATATTCGATAAAAATAGATTTTATATCCATAAAGAAGGAAAAATAGTAAATAACAAATATGCGTTATATATTATAGGTTCTGACTTTATGGACAAAAAGAATATGGCATTACCATCTGATTTTAAAGCAGCAAGAGATATGTCTATAATCTTAGCTAACAATATGCCTATGAGTAGATATGAAATAGATTATGATGTATTTGCAAAAACAATGGATAATGTGGAAAATTTAGATGGATTATCCGCGTATAGAATTGGATTAGCTTTAAATGAAGTCATGAATCAGTACAATGCTAATAATTCAAATGAAAGTATAGTACCACAAAAAAAAGATAGTATACCGTCAGAGCAAACTTCTGATGACATATATGAAAATGATCCAGAATTAAATGAATATGATTAAGTAAAGGGAGGAGAAATCCTGTCCTTTATTTTTTGTCTATTACGGATATTTACACAAATCAAAATTTTCTATGACCCTATATAGGTGATTGCGATGCATTCGCAATATATATCAAATATATAATATATAATTATAATTTAATGATAATTACTATACAATAATTATTATGCAAGCATATTTTAAGCCTATAAAAGTTTTGTGACGTATTAGCTACTAGTAGAAATTCAATTTATAAGACATTGAATACTGGTAAAATTAAAGTTTTCAAAACATTATGTACAAAATATCCAAAGTATTAGTAGAGTAATATATTGGGATAAAGCAAGTTTTTGTTTTTTTATTTGTCATGACAAATTGAATTGTCACAATGCTATATAAGAGAAATAAACTCTATTTGTATAAGTATCTATAATTATATTTAATAAAAATCCATTATTTATTTTTTTACAATATTAACATATAGATAAATACTTAATGTTAAGTAAAGGCGCAGCCTTTACTTTTTTTAGGGGGAAGGGACAAAAGAATCGGAAAATCTATAAGATTTTCCGATTTGTCCCTTCCCCCTAAGACCCCCATCCCTCATTTAATTAATATTTTTGTATATATGATACATTTATTTATAAGATGGCACTAGAATAGGTTTTGGCTTTATGCAACCGTGAGGATTAATATTTTTTTCAACTGCAATATATTATGACAAATTGTTTTTGTTACTACTAATAACATTGCTCTTCTTGATATTATGTAAGAAGATATATTTTTTAATCCTGCTTTTACCTGATGTGTTAGGGTTTAATCAGAACACACAAAATAAACTTTCAATATTTTTCTTAAATTATAATCATACTACCTTGGCAACGTATTTTTATATTCTTTGCTTGTTTTTTACAATGTGTAGTAAATCACAAAAACACGTTATTTATTTCCTAACTTACTCTTTGGTATAATTACTTTTATATGCAATGTTTAAATTAAATAAGATTGAGGGTGATAAATATGTTTTTGAAATTAGATCATATTTCCGAAGAGAAGTTAAGTTACGATAAAGATATACTTTTAGAAACAATGTTAATCAATAAAGATAATATAGAAAAAGATATTATGAGATTAAGAGATTGTGATATAAATATTATTTTAGAAAATATACATGATATTTGTTTAAAGCATTTAAGGAACTACCGCTTAGAACTCAAAGATTACTTTCCAAAGATAAGTGATGATTTTTTTTTATCAAATCAAATATATATTGCTGGCTTGAAAGAGAGATTATCAAAATATCTATTAAAAAATAGTAACTTGAATCTGTATTTATCTTATGATCCTAAGTACTCTATTAAAAATACTATATCATTTAATAAATCGTGCAAAAACTATTTTTCTGCATGTAATTCAATTTTAGAAGAAAATATGATTAACAGTAAGATTTCTAATTTACGCACTACATTTAAAGAATTTAGGAAAGTAGATAATCTCCTATATGACCATGATATATTTTATAAGAAAGGGGATATTAAGAAAAATGAATGTTATGAAATTTATAGTTGTTTATCCAATATATTTATATATACACTAGAAAGATGGAATAAATGTAAATATAATTATACTCGCTTTGAAAGAAACTATACTTTTAAATATATTAGAAATTTCTATGATTCTTTTTTAAGAAATAACTTGGATTTAAAAGAATTATATTTTTTTGAACGTATATATAATATAAACTATAGTTTTTGGTTATATTTTAATTCAAAAATTTTTCTAAAAGACCTAGTATCAACAGATGAAGTATCTATATTATTTGATTCATTACTACCAGTAATATATCTTCCTAATGTATTTGAAAACTATGATATTTCATATGTTTTTATTAAGTTATATGAAGATCCTTATAGATTTAAAGATATTGATGAATTCAAAAATGGTGTTAAGAGATTTTGTTTTGATTTTGGTTTTTATTTTATACCTTTATATAATATGCTATATTCAAATATTTTATATAGTTATTGTAAATTTAATAAAAATGACATCCATGACTTTATTAACACAAGTGATTACCTCAAGGGTGAAATGAGAGAGTATAAAGAGCGTTATAATAATCCAATTAATCCATATAAGTATACCTATCATAAAGATTATGTCAAGTATAATAAAAATCTTTTCAAAGAAGGGAATTTAAATAAAAGTAAAATACTTAAATTAAGTATTGGTTGGATTACAACCAATTTTGATATTAGTTTATTTAATAAAACATTGATATTTAATGGAATAGGTAAGTTCAATAAAAATATACTCTCATCTATTATTTTAAATAATCATGAGTACCAGAAAAATTTAAAAAAATTTATTTTATCAATTTTAAATAGTGAAAATATACAATGGGTGTATAATTTAGGTATAAAAGAAAATGAGTCAAGTAAAAAGTTAAAATTTTATTATAAAAAAATTAAACGATGACAGATGCAAATATAGCATCTGTCTATTATTTTATAATTATATAGTTTAAAATATCACATTTAAAATATTATATTTTAGAGGATTTTTAAATGATAAATTTAAGCTTATTATTAAACTATAAAATTTAACAATAAGGAACAAGTTTAATAAACTTATTTTTGTACCTTAATTGTAAAGAAGGGATGATTGTTAAAATGGAAAATATAACTGCTAATAATAAACTGTATGATATTCACAATAATCTTCTTAGAAGTTCTAAAGATCCAAGAATAAATATTGAAAATGTAAAAAATATGATTATGAAAAAAATGAATTTTATTAATATGGATAAGTTACGCATTTATGAATTTACAGCTGGCTGTTATAGGGCATTATCAAGAGACAATACGCTTATTGAAATAAATAAATACATTCCTAATAATATAAGAAGTTTTATAGAACCCTCAGATTTAAGAAAATTATATGAGGCAATAAGATTAGAGCCTAGTATTCAATTTAATCCAGAATTAGTACCAGACAATAAATATTTAATAAATTGCCATAACGGAGTTTTAGATTTTAATACCCTATCCAATGGAAAACCCATTATAATGTATCATAATGAAATATACCGTTTTATAAATTGTGTGCAAGCTAATTATAATCCTAATTATTCTATTAATAATTCTTATTTTGAAAGGTTTATTGTAAATATTACAAAAGGTGATAATCAACTTATAATTTTAATACAAGAGATCCTAGGATACATTTTTTCCAATTTTAACAACGCAAAAAAGGCATTTATATTATTTGGTGAATCTAACTCGGGTAAAAGTGTTTTTTTAAGGGTCATAGCTAGTATATGTGGCGAGGAAAATGTATCCAATGTTCCTTTGCAAAATTTATCTGATGAAAAATATGTGGCAAAATTGTATGGTAAATTAATTAATATCTATAGTGAACTTCCTGACAAAGAAATAATTGATACTGCAACATTTAAGTCACTTGTGAGTGAAACAGATAAGGTTAATGCTAGAAAATTATTCAAAGCTCCTTTTTCATTTTACAATAAATGCAAGTTGATATTTGCAACAAATAATCTACCAGAAATAAAGACACCTTCATATAAGGATAATTTAGCATTTTTTAATAGACTGATACTTATTCCTTTTCAAGTTAGTATTCCAGAAAATTATCAAGATAAAAATTTAATTTATAAACTTCTTTATGAAAAAGATCTTATTTTTTCATGGGCAGTTGATGGACTTATACGATATATCAAAAATGGATTCAAATTTTCAGGATGTCATGCATCCACATCATTACTAAATAGTTACATGAACAATAGCAATTCTATGTTGTCATTTATAAATGAAATGTGTTTATTAGACAGAAATAGTTATGTACATTTTGATAAATTAGTAGGGGCCTATGCCGAGTACTGTAAAAATAATTTTTTGGATACAACTACGACTAAGGATAAGCGCCAATTGAAAAATATTTTAAAACAAAAATATAAGTTAATATATAAGAGATTAAATCGAAAGGATGGGAATAAATATGGTTTTGAAGGATTAAGGTTATTAGAAAATCATGATGATATGATTTATGGAACTATGGAACAAAGTAGCTAAGGACATTAATAATGCTGCTTATAAGGTAAAAATATAAAAATATGTTAGGAACATGTTCTAATTATATTTGGAATACATCTTTATTAGGGAGAGCATAAAATACTATCTTAAATAAAGAGAGGTGTTAGGTTAATCTAACAGCAGAGAATATCTTGGTAAATCAATTGAAAATAGTCATATATTATAAAAATGAGGAGGTAGTTTATAAATGGAATTATCATTATATACTGTGAAAGAAGTTTCAAATATTTTAAAATGTTCGCCAGCAAAGGTATATGAATTAGTTAGACAAGCTAAAATCAAACCAGTTACAAGAGTTGGAAAGAAGATATTAATACCTGTAATATCTTTGAACAGTTTTATTTTAGGAAAATCGGTTGAAGAACTATTAAAACTTAAATCCATTGATTAGAATATTTTAAATTATTTAAGTGTGTTTATTATTAAACATGCTTAAATAATAATTTTTATGTAGTACGGAGGTTTTAAAATGGAAGGCTCAATTAAAAGTAGGAAATTAAAAAATGGTAAAATAGTGTATGATATTATAGTTGATTTGCCAAGAAAATCAGATGGCTCAAGGAATCAGCTAAGGAAAAGAGGTTTCAAGAGTAAAAAAGAAGCTCAATTATATATTGCAGATGTAATTATGAAATCATCAAATGGGTATAATTTTTCGGGGGATAAAATTTTATTGAAAGAATATTTAAAGAGATGGCTTAAAACCGAAGGTTCTTCACTCTCTCCCTCTACACAAAAGCGTTATAATGAATTTTGTGTTCACATAAGTAATCATCTTGGAGAAATTCCTATCAGTAAACTTACAGGCTTACAAATAAAAGAATTTTATAAGAATCTTGAACAACCTCAAGTATATTCAAATTTTAAAAAGGGGCTTAGTAGATCGACTATACTAAAGGTGCATAGGATGCTGCATAAAGCCCTTACTGATGCTGTACGTGATGGAACTATAGATAGAACTGTTATATCCAATATAAAATATGGCAGTGTAGAAAAAACGGAAACAAAGGTATGGGATAATTCAACCTTTTATTCCTTTCTAGATAAAATAAAAGAGGAATTAATATATTTACCTGTACTTCTAGCATTTGAAACTGGGTTAAGACAATCGGAAATCACAGGTCTTAAATGGGAGGATATAGACATAAATAAAAAACTACTTACAGTAAAACGCAATTATGGATATGATGCTTTAAAAAAGAGTTTAAGTGATAAAAAGACTAAAACTAAAAGTTCTCTGAGAGTAATTAATTTGTTTGATAACACAATTGAAAATTTAAAGAAACAAAAACAGCAGCAACGTCTTAATAAATTATTGTATGGCAAAGCATACATAGAAAGTGGATATATTTGTACTACATCAAATGGGAATCCTATTAATCCACTTTATATAAGTAAAAGGTTTGCTCAATTAGTAAAAAAGCATAATTTTAAGAAAATAAGATTCCATGACCTTAGACATTCTCATGCTACTATGTTATTGAAAGAAAATGTTCATCCTAAAATTGTAAGTCAACGTCTAGGGCATAGTTCAATAGCAATTACACTTGATACTTATACTCATGTTTCAACTGATATAGAAAAAAATGCTTTATTGTCTGCTAATGAAAAAATATCCCAATATATTGAAGAAAAAGAATCAAATTAAGTGATTCTTTTTCTATTTGAGAATTTATTCTTATATCCGTGACCAAATTGTGACCAAAAAGCATTTTTAAAGAATATAGTTATAAGTAAATTAAAATTAAAAGTCAGTAGAACCGTTGATTCTACTGACTTTTCTTTGGCAGGGGCAGTAGGAATCGAACCCACAACCAACGGTTTTGGAGACCGCTACTCTACCAGTTGAGCTATACCCCTATATTATATTTGGTGCCGAAGGCGGGACTTGAACCCGCATGCTGTTGCCAGCGACGGATTTTGAGTCCGTTGCGTCTGCCAATTCCACCACTTCGGCATAAGCATTTAAGTAACTCTCAAAGTTACTAATATAATATATCATGATATGTATTTTGTGTCAATATATATTAAAGTTTTCAGATAATAATTTTAACATATTTTTACGATATCGAATTTATTACTTGAAAATTTTAATTACTGTAGTAAAATAAAAGTAAAATATAATAGTTTTGTGGGGGTGCTTGTAAAAGCTGAGAAGAAATATTTCTAACCCTTTGAACCTGATCCAGGTAAAGCTGGCGTAGGGAAACAATATTGTATAGTCTTATAGGCTTTTTAAGTGTATGTTTTTCTGCATACACTTTTTATTTTTATAAATGGAGGTGTTTTAAATGAAAAAGGTATTGACAATTGCAGGTTCTGATAGTTCAGGAGGAGCTGGCATACAAGCAGACTTAAAAACTATGAGTGCTCTTGGAGTATATGGCATGAGTGTAATTACTGCTGTTACAGCACAAAATACCATTGGGGTACAATCTGTTATGGATGTGAATCCGGAAATAGTAGAAGCTCAGATAAGAGCTGTATTTGATGATATAGAAGTAGATGCAGTAAAAATTGGTATGGTTTCAAATAGCCGCACTATATCTATAATACAAAAGCTCTTGGTGGAATATAAGGCTGAAAACATAGTATTGGATCCTGTAATGGTATCAAAAAGCGGATACTTTCTTCTAAAGAAGGAGGCCACAGAAGCTATAAAAGACATAGTGAAAATTGCAGATGTTGTGACTCCAAATATTCCAGAAGCGGAAGTGCTTACTGGACTTAAAATAGAAAGTAGAGAAGATATGGAAAGAGCAGCTTTTAAAATAAAAGAATTAGGAGCGAAAAGTGTACTTGTGAAAGGCGGGCACAGGTGTAATGATGCAAATGATATCTTATTTTATGATGATAACATATTAAACTTGAATGGGAATAGAATAAATACTAAAAATACTCATGGTACGGGATGCACTTTATCTTCTGCCATAGCGTCTTATCTTGCCAAGGGTTACAGCATTGATAAGTCTGTACTTATCTCGAAAGAATATATAACCAAAGCTATAGAGAATTCATTTGATTTAGGAAGAGGGGTTGGTCCTGTGGGACATTTTATTGAAATTTATAAAAAAGCGGGTATAAAATTTTAAATATTAAAAATAAAATACAATATTAATTAATACTTGATCTTTAAATATGAAGGAGGATAATAACTTATGAATGATTTAAAATTGGATAAGGTTTCAAAGGTATTGAAAGAAGTTAGAAAAAGTGTGCCTCTTGTACACTGTATTACTAATTATGTAACTATAAATGATTGTGCTAATATTTTATTGTCTTATGGTGCTTCACCTGCCATGTGCGAGGCTTATGATGAAGTTTTTGATTTTGTCAAAATATCCTCTGCTTTATATATAAATATAGGAACTTTTACTAGAGAACAGGAATCTTCTGCAATTTTGGCAGCTGTGTCTGCAAAAACACATAATATTCCGGTAGTATTAGATCCGGTGGCTTGTGCTGCCATACCAAAGAAGATTCAGTTTATAGATAAACTATTCAAAGTAGGAAGAGTTGACGTGATAAAAGGAAATATAGGAGAAATTAAATTTTTGGCAGGAGAAACCTCAAATGTAAAAGGAGTGGATTCCTTAGAGGATGGAGAAGGTGCCTTGGAGTGTTCTCGGATTTTGTCTGAAAAATATAACTGTGTAGTTGCAGCTACAGGAAAAAAAGATTTTATAGTACAGGGAAAAAATAGTGCAATAATTGAAAATGGGACAGAAATGCTAACGAACATAACAGGAGCAGGATGTATGCTTGGAGCGCTTTGTGCTGCTGCCTGCGGAGCTTTTGAAGACAAATTTATGGCTGTTGTAGGGGCCATACTTTCCATAAATATAGCAAGTGAAGAAGCCTATAAGGAAGCTAAAGCTCCAGGAAGCTTCAGAGTAAAGCTTATAGATTGTATATATGAATTAAGTGAAGAAAAATTGAAAAAGGAAGGTAAGATAGCATGGAATTAGATTATAGTTTATATCTAGTTACAGATAGAAATGTTTTAAGGGGAAAATCTCTTTATGAGGCTGTAGAACAAGCCATTTTAGGTGGGGTTACCCTGGTGCAGTTAAGAGAAAAAGACGCTTCTACAAGAGAATTCTATGAGCAGGCATTGGAATTAAAAAAAATAACTGAAACTTATAATATTCCTTTGATAATAAATGACAGATTAGATATAGCACAAGCGGTAGATGCAGAAGGAGTACATCTTGGACAAAGTGATATGCCCTTAGTTGCAGCCAGAAACATACTGGGTAAAAATAAAATAATAGGAATATCTGTAGGAAATGTAGAGGAAGCTTTGGAAGCAGAGAAAAATGGTGCAGATTATGTTGGAATAGGAACAATATTTTTTACAGGAACTAAAAAGGATATAGACATTCCCATAGGAATAGAGGGACTAAAAAGTGTATATAATAGCATAAATATACCTGCAGTTGCAATTGGAGGTATTAATGAGAATAATTTTAGGGAAGTGTTGTCTACAGGAATTGATGGCATTTCTGTTGTGTCTGCCATCTTAGGGAAAAATGATATAAAGGCTGCGGCTAAAGCTCTGCATAAATAATATTTTTGTTGACTCATATATATAAAAGCTTATACTTTAAATATAGAAGCTATCAAGTAAATATTAGAAGAATTTATTCAGAGGCCAGGATTTCCTATCTTTTATTTTCAGCAATCCGGGATGTGAGTCCCGTAGTGGCCTTGGGATAAATCTAATTAGGATACTTTAAGAAAGGAAAGTAAAGAATATGAGTATGAAATTTATTAAAAAAATGCCCACTGCAGAGGAGATAATAGAGGAAATGCCTTTATCAAAGCATCTAAAGGAAGTTAAAAAAAATAGGGATGAAGAAATAAAAAAAGTTTTTTCAAATGAAAGCAGTAAATTTCTCCTTATAATAGGACCTTGTTCTGCAGATAATGAAGATTCTGTTTGTGAATATATAGGCAAGCTTGCAGGGGTACAGGAAAAGGTAAAGGACGTTATAATTATTATTCCTAGAATTTATACAAATAAGCCAAGGACTACAGGAGAAGGATACAAGGGAATGGCACACCAGCCAGATTTAAATAAAAAACCGGATTTGATTGCAGGGATAAAGGCTATCAGAAAAATGCACATAAAGTCTTTAAGTGAATACCATATGCCCGCAGCAGATGAAATGTTGTATCCTGAAAATTATACATATCTTGCAGATTTGTTAAGTTATCATGCCATAGGTGCTCGTTCCGTAGAAGATCAACAGCATAGATTTACTGTAAGTGGCATTGATATGCCAGTGGGAATGAAGAATCCTACAAGTGGAGATTTAACGGTGATGTTAAACTCTATTAAAGCGGCACAACTACATCATACTTTTATATATAATGGGTGGGAAATTGAAACTAGTGGAAATCCAATGGCTCATGCTGTATTAAGGGGAGCTGTAGACTCCTATGGAAGAAATATTCCAAATTATCATTATGAAAATTTAGTTATACTATCTAGAAGATATGAGGAAAAACAATTGCTAAATCCTTCTATTATTATTGATACCAACCATGCAAACTCCATGAAGCGCTATAAAGAACAACCTCGAATTGCAAGGGAAGTGCTTATGAGTAGAAAATATGATACATCTCTTAAGCATATGATAAAGGGATTTATGATTGAAAGCTATCTTGTGGAAGGAAATCAACATATAGATGAAGGTGTATATGGAAAATCTATTACAGATCCATGTTTAGGGTGGCAGGATACAGAAAAACTTATTTATTATATTGCTGAAAATATGTAAACATACTTGTTCTTTGACAATAATTTAAATTAATCATTTTGAATAATATAAACATATATGTTAAAATGTTATATAAAACATCTTCGGGTTGATTATGAATAGATGAAACATATTTAAAATATAATTATATTTACTGGAAGAGGGAGATGATGTATAATATGAACATTTCATTTTTAGGGGGAGCTAGAGAAGTAGGTGGAAGTTGTATACTTGTTAAAATATATAATAGAAATATATTAATGGATTGTGGTATAAGACAGAGCTCATCTAAAGATGCTCTTCCAGATTTCAAATCAATTCAGGAGCAGGGAGGCATAGATGCTATAATTATAAGTCATTCTCACATGGATCATATAGGCTCTTTGCCTATAATAAGTAAAGAATATCCATTAGCTAGAATATATGCTACTAAGATGACAAAAGATTTGATGAGGGTACTTCTTTATGATAGTTTGAAAATTATGAATAATAGAGAAGGGGAAATTCCCCTATATGCAGAATCAGATGTTAAAAATATGCTAAATAGTATATTTCCCATAAATTATATGGTGGAATTTCCTATTTTTCAGGATGTAAAACTTACATTTTATATGGCGGGACATATAGCAGGAGCAGCCTGTGTTTATGTTACTACTCCAGAGGGTTCGCTGTTTTATTCTGGAGATTTTTCCGTGTTTTCACAAAAAACTGTAGAAGGGCTAAAAGTTCCAAGGTTAAGACCGGATGTAGCAATTTTTGAGGCTACCTATGGAGATAGACTGCATTCAAATAGAGAAGTGGAAGAAGAACGTCTTATAGATATTATAAATGAATGTAAAAGAAAAAAAGGGAAAATGTTGATTCCGGCTTTTGCTCTTGGCAGATCCCAGGAAGTATTGCTTACCATAAAAAAGGCACTGAATAAAAATATATTAAAGGATATTAAGGTTTATGTAGATGGTATGATAAGGGATATAAATAGAACTTATAAGTTAAACCCACTATACCTCAAAAATTCCTTGGGAAAGAAAATATTAAAGGGAATTGAACCTTTTTATGATGATAATATAATCCCCATAGATGACAATAAGCTTAGGAAAAAAATATTAGAAGATGATGAATCTTTAATAATAATTTCAAGTTCAGGTATGCTTACAGGGGGATATAGTCAGTATTATGCAGAAAAAATAGCTCCCATGGAAAATGGTTACATAGTTATGACAGGATACCAGGATGAAGAATCTCCAGGAAGAAAACTTCTGGAACTTCTAAAAGAAGAAAAAGATAAAAAATTATATATAAATGAAAAGGTTATCCCTGTAAATTGCAAAGTGAAAAATGTAGGACTCTCAGCTCACAGTGACAAAAGTGAGATAAAATCACTTATAAATTTTTTAAGTCCTAGGAATATATTTATAGTACATGGAAATGAGGACGTGATAGAAAATTTTTGTATGCAGCTTTCTTCAGAAGTAAAGGGAAAAGTGTATGCACCTAAATGCAGTGAAATCTATGATATTAATATAAACAAACCTCGAAAACAATGGAGAAAATCTTTAGATAAAGTTATGAACTGTAATGAAGAACTAGATGAAAATAATTTAAAAAAGTTTTGGGAGTTTGTATCACTTAATTATGGAGAAAGATTGTTTACTCTGGAAGAGATGATTTATATATGGAGCGGAAATAATAAAGAAAGAAGTGCAGCGGAAAATTTTCAAGGAATTATAGTAAATTCTCCTTATTTTGAAAGTGATAATAGAAGATTGTTTCTGTTTAAATGTAAAAGTGAGGAAAAGGTGAAGGAAAATTTAAAAACGAAAGAACTTAAGCCAAATGAACTAAAAGAATTTACTAACAGGTATTTTAAGCATTTTAATCCTAAAAAGTCAAGCTTTATGTATGATGAAAAAAAAGTGATTTTAAATTTTGACTTTCCCTCTACAGTGCATAAAAGTATAAATAATAAAATAGAACAATTTGAAAAAGAAGTGGGCTGGAAGGTGGAAATAAGTGATACTATAAATATAAATGCAGCCTCTGAAATTATAAATAACATTTTAAATGAGGTATCTATAAAAAAAATATCTTATAGGCTGGAGCAGAAACAAGCTATAGTTATGACAAATTCTAAATATATTATAGGAAAAGATAAGATTAAGGAATTCGAAAATACTACAGGGCTTTGTTTATTAGTACAATCTCCAGAGGATGTGGTAAAGGATAAACTGGAGCACATTTGCATAAGAGCTCTAGGTGAATTTGAAACCATGGAGCAAAATAAAGCTTTAAGTTTAATAGGGGAGTTCTTTGATAAAGAGGAGTTTAAGCCTTATAGAAAAAGTATAAAATCATGTAATGATGAAAAACATATAGAACTTTCCTTTATAAGTCCTGTAATTGGAGAAAAATACAAAATACATATTCAAGATTTAGCAAATTTAACAGGATGGAATATCAGTATATCCAGCAGTGCAAATCAAAATGAAATAATAAATATAGCCCTTGATATATGTAAAAGAAAAAATATAAAATTAAAGAAAAATCCTTCTTTTAATAATATAAATTTAAGTTTAGAGTTAAAATTGGAAGATGTGAATGTAGAAGATTTGGATTCTGTAAAATTAGAATTTGAACACAAAACAGGATGCACATTAAAGTGGTAATCCAGGGGAAAACACCATTGTATTCCCCTGATGAAAAAATTTTTTTACATAGAACATTGAATTATTTTATCTAATAGTTCTGTGAAGGATATATTTACCCCATTAGCGCTTTTTGGGAAAAGACTATTTTTTGTAAGTCCCGGCAGAGTATTAAGCTCAAGTACATAGGGAACTTTATCTTTTAAT
This sequence comes from Clostridium kluyveri DSM 555, assembly GCF_000016505.1. NCBI lineage: Bacteria > Bacillati > Bacillota > Clostridia > Eubacteriales > Clostridiaceae > Clostridium > Clostridium kluyveri. The sequence continues at coordinate 2,975,713 of NC_009706.1, read as the reverse complement.
ATCATGTCTACTCGGACATAGCCTTTGCATTTGAATAGTTCCCAGCACTTTAGGGATATTTCTTCAATCTTACTTTGAAGTGGTTTTTCAAATTCTACTACTATTTCTTCAGAACCGCCATCTGCATATTTTGAAGTGTAATCAAAGAAAGAACCCTTATTAGGTTTTATGGCAAGTATGGGTAGGGCAGTTCCGTCTAATATACAACAAGTTATTTCGTCTCCTTCTATATATTTTTCAATCATAACTTCCTCATCGTAATTAAAGGCAAGACGAGCAGCTTCTTCTATATCTTCACTCTTTTCTATTATAGTAGTTGCTACACTTGAACCACCGGAATTTGGTTTTACAACTACAGGATACCCCATCTTTTCTAAGTAGTCATAATCAATATTCTCTATGGATTTTATACATATCCATTCTGCTGTATTTATATTGGCAGAATATAGCAGTTTCTTACTTATGTCCTTATCCATACAGATGCCGCTGGTTAAGGGGCTGCAGCCTGAATAAGGTATATCCATGGTTTGGAAAACGGATTGTATTATACCATCCTCACCAAATTTGCCATGAAGAGCAATAAAGGCAAAATCTATATCTTTTACTTTTTCAAATACATCATTTTTCTTATCTATAACAATAGGTACTATTTCATATTTATTTTTATCCATATAGTTTATTATGGATTTTCCTGAATTTAGGGAAACTTCTCTTTCTGAAGATATCCCACCCATTATAATTCCTACTTTCATATCATAATTCCTCCAAAATGAACTTTATTTTCAGGCATTGGGCCTTTTAATATAATAATATACATTTTCATTTAAATGTTAAAGAGCCACAACAGTGGTATTTATATGGGATAGTGGTTTTAAAAAAATGGTATTGACATTATTTTATTGTGTGTTATAATTTATTCTGTAAGTTATGAATTTAATACAAGCTTTATCAAGAGCGGTGGAGGGACTGGCCCTATGAAGCCCAGCAACCAGTATTGTTTTTTAATACATTGGTGCTAATTCCTACAGCTTAAGCTGAAAGATAGGGGATAGTTTGAGGTTTTTAGCTCGAGGTTATCCTCGAGTTTTATTTGTTTTTAATTTAATATTATAAGGGGGAATAAGAATGAAAAGGGTACTAACAGTTATTTTATCATTAATATTTGTTCTTGCATTAGTTGGATGTGGAACACAGAAAAGTGAAGGAAGTACAAGTAAAAGTGAGGATAAAACTACTATAAAGATAGGGGCATCTCCACAACCTCACAAGGAAATACTTGAAAAAGTTAAGCCTATACTGAAAAAAGCAGGATATGATCTTGAAATAGTTGAGTTTACAGATTATGTAACTCCAAATAAGGCATTACAGTCAGGGGAAATAGATGCAAACTTCTTTCAGCACATACCATATTTAGAAGAGTTTAATAAAAAGAACAATACAGACTTAGTTTACGTTGCTAAAGTTCATATTGAACCAATGGGATTTTACTCAAGTAAAATTAAAAGTTTAAGTGAGTTGAAAGATGGAGCGCAAATTGCCATACCAAATGATGCTACAAATGGAGCTAGGGCTTTAAAATTATTGGCTAAAGAAGGACTTATAAAAGTAAAAGATGGGGATACAATATCAAAACTGGATATAACTGAAAATAAAAAGAATTTAAATATACAGGAGGTTGATGCACCACAGCTTCCAAGGATACTAGCAGATGTGGATGGGGCAGTTATAAATACAAATTATGCATTGGAGGCAAATTTAAATCCAACTAAAGATGCCATTGCCATAGAGTCAAAAGATTCACCTTATGCCAATATAATCGCAGTTAAGAAGGAAGATAAGGATAAACCTTATATAAAAGCATTAGCAAAAGCTGTAAATGATGAACAAATTAGAAAATTTATAAATGAAAATTACAAAGGGAGTATAGTTCCTGCATTTTAAGTGAATTTGATGCTGAAAACCCAAATAAATTTAGGGGAAAATAGATAATTTTAACTAAAACCACCTCATAGAATAGAGAATAATATCTTTTAAACATTTAAACAGGTATTATTCTTTATTTATTTATGTAATTGTGTAAAAATATATTTGAGGTGAAATTTATTATGTTCTCTAATATTAAAATAGATAAAGATAGGGTTGTATATATACAGTTAAAAGATTATATTAAAGATATGATACTAAAAGGACTTCTTAGAAGAGATGAAAAGCTCCCTTCTACCAGAGAAATGGCGTCCATGTTTAATGTAAGCAGAAATACCATAATGTGTGCCTACGAATTTTTACAGGATGAAGGCTTTGTATACATGAAAAAGGGCAGAGGAACTTTCGTCTCAAATGTGAAAGTGGATTTTCAAGAGAAATGGAAGGTATCCTGGGAGAGTAAAATAAATAATTATGGCAGACTTTCAGAAAAATTAGATATAATTAAACATGAAGCCAAATGGCAAAAGGGAATGATATCTTTTAAAAGCATAGCTCCTGATGAAAGTTTATTTAATGTAGATGAATTTAAAAAGGCATTTTTAAACAGAATGGCTATAGAAGGAGAAAAAGTCTTAAATTATGGATATGCAAAGGGATATAAACCTCTTATTGAATATCTATTGAAATATATGGAAAATAAAGGGGTAAATATACAGGAAAAAGACATACTCATAACCAATGGTTTTACAGAAGGGTTTGATTTGGTGTTATCCTGTATTACAAAAGAGGGAGATGGTATAATATGTGAAAATCCAACTCATAATACTGCAATTAAGATTATGAGGCTTCATGGACTTAATATAACAGGGGTAGATATGGAAAGAGACGGGGTTAACTTAAATATGCTTGAAAAGGAGCTAAAAAAAAATAAATTTAAAATTTCTTATTTTGTTCCTTCCTATCATAATCCCACAGGTATTGTGATGTCACCGGAGAAAAGGGTTTCTATATATAATATACTTAAACATCATGATATACCTATAATTGAAGATGGTTTTAATGAGGAGCTTCGATATTTTGGAGCACATGTATCCCCTATGGCTGCTTTTAGTGGCTCTGGTAATAGTGTTATATACATAGGAAGTTTTTCAAAGATATTGTTTCCAGGAATAAGAATAGGGTGGATATTGGGTGACAAGATACTTATAGATTATTTAGAGAGCATAAAGAGAAGCAGGAATATTCATACTTCTTCCCTTGATCAGGCAATTTTTTATGATTACTTAAACTGCGGCAATTTTGATAAATACATAAAAAAGGCCAGAAAAGTGTATAAGGAAAAATATGAATTTGCATTAAAATGTGCAAAACAGTATATAAAAAATAGAGAAGTACTGGGAGAAGGGGGAATGCATATATTTATAAAATTAAAAGACATAAATTCAAGGGAACTTTTAGCTAGATGTTATAGAAGGAAAGTTATATTCACTCCAGGGGATGTATTTTATGTAGATGATAAGGGACAGGATACTTTAAGGCTGGGGTTTTCAAGAGTTAGTAAAGAGAATATAAAAAAGGGTTTTATGATAATTGGAGAAGAAATCCAAAAATTAGGAGGATATGTATAATGGAAAGAGTATCAAAAAAAGTATTATATGAAGGTAAATGGGTTAGAATGGAAGAAATTACTTATCTAGGAAAAGAAAATGAACTTCTAAAGTGGGAGAGTATAGAGAGAACAAATACTACAAGCACGGTTATAATAATAAGTAAGCTGGTACCATCTAACAGATATATATTTATAAAACAATACAGGCCTGCAGTTGATAAGTATGTCATTGGATTTCCAGCGGGACTGGTAGAAAATGAGAGTTTATTTGAAAGTGCTGTAAGAGAACTAAAAGAAGAAACAGGATATAATGGAAGAATAAAATCTGTAGGACCTGAGCTTTATGCAAATCCAGCCCTTGTGACAGATAGAGTCAGGGTAATAAAGATGGAAATAGATGAGAATTTAGAGGAAAATAAAAATCCTAAACAGCAGCTGGAAGAAGCGGAAGATATACAGGTAATTGCTTTGCACAAAGATGAAGTAAGGGAGTTTTTGCTCAGGGAACAGGCGAAGGGTACAGCTGTGGCCATAGCACCATGGTATGTTTTTTACGGATTACATGAGGATTAATAGCTTTAAAGTATAAGACAGCTAAAGGGGGATTAAATTTGTTTACTTTATTCTTAATTATTAACTTCATAAATATTTTCGCAGCGGTTTTAGTAGACTGGATAATTGGAGATCCTTATAAGTTTCCCCATCCTGTAATATACATAGGAAAGTTAATATCATATTTAGAGATAAAAGGAAGAAATCTTTATAAAGATGAGAAAAATCTTAAAATTTGGGGTGGCATAATAGTTTTAATAGTGGGTATGGTTAGCTTTTTTATACCCTTTATACTACTTATGATTTTGAGAAAGAATATAATTTTATATCAGATAGTAAATATATTTCTTATTTGGACAACTATTTCAGCCAGATGTTTGGCAGTGGAAGCCAAAAAAGTATATTATGCTTTGAAAAAAGATAATATTATAGATGCAAGGACTAAACTTTCGAATATAGTGGGAAGAGATACTGCTGGTTTAAATAGTGAGGAAATAATAAGGGCAGGTGTAGAGACAGTGGCGGAAAATACTTCAGATGGAGTTATAGCTCCACTTATTTATGCAGTCTTTGGCGCTCCTTTTGCAATGCTCTATAAGGGGATAAATACTATGGATTCAATGCTTGGATACATGAATAAAAAATATAGATATATAGGATTTTTTCCTGCAAAGGTGGACGATATATTTAATTTTATTCCAGCTAGAATCACCGGGATTTTTATGTGTATATCTGCCTCCATAGTAAAAGGAAGTGTTGCTCATGCTTTTAAAATAATGATAAGAGATAGAAAAAATCATAAAAGCCCCAATTGTGCATATCCGGAAGGGGCAGCGGCAGGTGCCATGAATATACAGCTTGGAGGTACCAATAAATATTTTGGGGAATTAGTACATAAGCCCACTATAGGTGACAAGTCTGTGGAGTTAAATTTTAGGCATATAAAAGAGAGTATAAAACTTATGTATTTTTCTGAAATCAATATAATGATTTTTTTTGCAATAATATGTATAATATTAATTTTAACTTATTTTTAAGACTATACTCTAACCTGAAAATCATTTTATAAAAGGAGAAATCTGGATTTGAAAAAAAACATTCAAGAGAATAATGTACCTATACTTATTTCACTTCTATCTTCTAAGATAAAAGTGATCATAATAGGTGGAGGATCTGCCTCTTACATAAAATCTGAAACTTTTGTCATGAAAGAATGCCAGGTATATATACTGTCTGAAAATTTTATGGGCAGTTTTGACAATATTAAAAAGAATTTAAATGTTACGTTGATTAAAGAAAAATATGATGTGCATCATATAGCAGATAAGCATATTGTGGTAATTGCTACAGATGATGAGAAGGTTAATTCAACTATAAGACAGCACTGCAGGAATCTTTGTAAAATATATGTAGATGCCACAGATTCCAAAGAGGGAAACTGTATTATACCCTGTCATAGGAGTACTAAAAATATCTCAATAGGAGTGAACACAAAGGGCGTATCTCCTATAACTTCAATATTTATTGCAGATAAATTGATAAACTATATAAAAAAATATGATGATTTTGTGGAATTTAGTTCTAAAGTTAGAAATAGTATTTCCAAAATGGAATACAGGAAAGTTATCATGAATTTTATAAGTACAGATGATTTTTATTTTTTTTATAAAAAAGGGAAAGCCTGTATTGTTATTGAAATGTTTTACAAATGAAAATATAATTTTAATGTGCATTTTATCCGAATGCTACCAGTGCTAATACTTCCCACTTTCTTCAACGTGGGAGATAAGCACTGCTAAGCGCCTGGATAAGTTCTTCTAAGTAAGCATTTCTCTATAGCAAACTCCGGTCTGAACCTTAAGAATCACTTGATCTATTAGGCATGTAAAATTAGTAGATTTTAAAATATATGGAGGAATATAATGAGTCTGATTGAAAATACTCTAAACAAAATAGAAAAAAGAAATGAAAAAGCTATGAAAAATGCTAAAGAAAGATTAGATAATCTGGCAAAACCTATAGGAAGTCTTGGAGAATTAGAAGAAATAGCTGTAAAAATGGCTGGAATTACAGGAAAAGTACATAATAAAATACACAAAAAAAATATAGTTATAATGTGTTCAGATAATGGAATATGGGAAGAAGGTATAAGCAATTGTCCAAAAGGATTGACAGCAAATATTACTGAAAATTTTGTTAAAGGTATAACAGGAGTATGTGTATTGGGCGATTTTTTCAAATGTGACAGAACCATAGTGGATATAGGAACTGATTATGATTTCAAAAGTGATGAAATCATAAATAAAAAAATAGATTATGGTACTAGAAATATAGCAAAAGGACCGGCTATGACCAGAGAACAGTGTATAAAAGCAATTGAAACGGGAATAGAAATAATAGATGGACTTGTAAAAGAAGGATATGATTTATTTGGAACAGGAGAAATGGGAGTATGTAATACGGCCACAAGTTCTGCGGTTTTAAGTGCTATATTAAAATTGCCAGTAAATGAAACTGTGGGAAAAGGTTCTGGAATTACAGAAGATAAATTCAAGGCTAAGAAGAAAGCAGTTCAAAATGCCATTAAAATAAATAATCCAAATCCAGAAGATATTATTGATGTTATAGCAAAGGTAGGAGGATTTGATATAGCAGGAATATGTGGATGCTTTTTAGGGGCTGCTAAAAATAGAGTGCCTATTGTAATAGATGGTTTTATATCTTCTGTAGCAGCACTTTGTGCTGTAAAATTAAATGAAAAGGTAGTAGATTTTTTATTTCCTTCGCATCTTTCAGCAGAACCGGCGGCTAAATGTGTAATGAAAGAGTTAGGATTGAATCCTATGTTAAATTTAAATATGAGATTAGGAGAAGGATCAGGATGTCCTATGGCTTTTGCAATATTAGAATCTGCTCTATATGTTATGGATAATATGGGGACTTTTGAAGAAGCAGAGGTAGATGGCAGTAAACTTATAGATATTAGAAAATCAAGTGATTCTTAGGTTTAGGTGGAGTTCGCTGTAAAGAAATTCTTATTTTCCACCGGATAAATGAAATAGTTGTATAAGATTTGTGAAAATATTTTTAAAAAAGTGTAGTAGAGTATATAAAGACTTTATTATACTTTTTTGAGTTTATGTATTTACAAAATTTTAAAGATGGGGTATAATTGAAAATGAATATCAATATCGATTGAGGGTAAAAATGAAAGAGGAGGAAAACTATGAGTATTCTAGTTATTGGAGGAGATAAGCTTGGAACTATAACTGAAAAGTTAAGAGAAACTGGTTTTAATAAGATAGGGCATGTTACAGGAAGAAAAAAGGGTGATAGAAAGGTTAAAATTCCAGAAAATACAGATTTAGTACTAGTACTTACAGATTATGTAGGTCATAATATGGCGGAAATAATAAAGGAAAGATCTAGAAGAAGTGATGTAGCAGTAATGTTCTGCAGGCGTTCCTGGTCAAGTATGTATAAGAATATAGAAGATTACATGAAACAAATAAAAAGATAAAGGTAGTGATAGTGATTTGTACGAATGAAATATAAAAATATATGATAATAGAGGTATCTGATTTTGTGCTATTTATTCCATAATTTTTTATAACCCAGAACTATTAAAAGAGTGAGTACGGAAACTAAAGCAATAGTACCACCGGGAGCACTGTTTATATAATAAGATAACAATAATCCTCCCATTATATCTAAAAATCCAAATATTATAGAAAATATAAGTGTAATTTTGAAACCTTTATGCAGCTGTAGAGATGCAGCCACAGGCATTGCTATCATGGATGAGATGACTAAGATGCCGAGTATTCTTAGGGATACAGAAATTGTAGCACCTACTAAAAGTGTAAATAAATAGTTTATAAGTTTTACCTTTATCCTACATACTTTAGCACCATTTTCATCAAAAGTTATGTAGAGCAGTTGGTTGTAAAGTATTGATAGAGTTATCACAGAAATTATACTAAGTATGAATACAGTATAGAGCTCATTTTTAGATACTGTAAGTATACTGCCGAATAAATAGGAATTTACATTTCCGCTGGCCTTTCCAGTGCTTATAAGTACGATTGCTATACCTACTGATAGGGTAAGTACAATTACAAGTATCAATTCTGCATATTTTTTGTAATAATCTCTTAAAAATTCTATTACAAGTCCTGCAATGGAGGTAAATATAAAAGCCGTGAATATAGGATTGTATCCAAATACAATGCCTATTGCGACTCCTGCAAAGGATGAATGAGATAAGGTATCGCCCATCATAGAATATCTTTTTAAAACTAAAAAAGTACCCACTGCAGGACATAATATGGATATAAATATACCTGCAATAATTGCATTTTGCATAAAAGCGTATTGTAACATGATTACCTCCAAAATAAGAAATTAATTTATTTTAAATTCAATAATTCTTTATACTCTTTAATGGTGTATATGGATGGGCTGCTGTCTCTCATAACACATATGTGGGTAGAATTTTTAAGTGCAGCTTCTAAATTATGTTCTACAGCTATTACTGTTATGGATAAATTGGTATTTAAATGTTTTATTATGGTATATAGTTCCTTTTGACTTATCATATCTATACCTGTAGAAGGTTCATCAAGTATTAAAAGTTCAGGTGGGCCCATCATAGCTCTTGCTATAAATATCTTCTGGCGTTGTCCACCGGATAAATTTCCTATAAGGCTGTTTTTGAAATCATTCATCCCCACATAATTTAGATATACATCTATAGGCTTTTTATCTTTTATTTTTAAAACTTTCATATGACATTTAAGCAGTTCTAAAACTGTAATTGGAAATTGAGAATTAAAATTTTCCATTAGTTGAGGAACATAGCCGATCTTTTTAGTAGATAAGTGAATATGGCCTTTTAATGGGGGTAAAATCCCAAGTATTAATTTAATTAAAGTAGTTTTGGCACTTCCATTTTCACCTATTATTGAAACATAACTTCCATACTTAATGTGTAGATTTACAGAATCTATTAAATAAGGAGGCTTTCCAGTATAGGAAAAATGTAAATTTTCTATGGTAAGCATAAATAAACTTCCTCCTAAAATCAAGAATTATTTCATAATATATGGTAATAATATGTATAGTATAATTTAATTAATATATATTATACACATAGTTGCAAGTGATTTGCAAATATATAAAAATATTTTTATTGTATTTAAGTGATTCTTAAAAAAGTATTGACTAAACAAGTGTGGAAATATATAATAATAAATGTTGATTGCAAAATGAATATGAGGTCCCTTGGTCAAGTGGTTAAGACGTCACCCTCTCACGGTGAAATCAGGAGTTCGATTCTCCTAGGGACTACCACAAGGAAAAGAATGGCTTAAATACAATGGTTAAAGCCTTTTTTAGTGCTTATTTTTAGGTGCATTTTTTTAAAATTTACACCATAGTTTTTAAATGACTTAATATATCGATTGATTTTTCTTTTTCCTTCCTTAAAACATGGGTGTAAACATTAGAAGTCATTTCAGTACTACTATGGCCTAAAATCATGGAAACAGTTTTTAAAGGAGTTTTATTCTCGAATTGCTTAGTAGCAAAAGTATGTCTAAGAGCGTGAAATTTTTTATGCGGAATATTTAAAGACCTTAAAAATTTTGACCATGTCTTGTCCGAATTTCCTGCGTTTATTAAATTCCCTTGTTCACTTAGAAATATATAATCTAAATTATCTGTGGAATAGCTATTGCCTGTTTTTAGTTTCTCTTGTTTTTTAAATTTAAGTGCATTCTTTATTGTACCTGTTAAAGATACTTGAATATGAAATTGGCTGGAAGAGTATAACTGCTAATAAATTTGATAATAAAAGATTTAAGAAGAACCATCCAGAGTTATTTAAGCAGTACTTGAGTACAAGTTCTTATAGAAAATTAGTATCAAGGAGGTACAAGCATAATGGTAAATCCAGTGTTTACAACACTTATGGATAGTTTAAATGCACAGATAGAAGCTTTAAATAAAAGTGGTTTTAAATTATATGATGCAGAAAATCGTGATTATTTTATAGAACGGATAAAGTATGACGGGGAAAATATTGTTAATATATATAAATTAATTAGTGTTATATGGTATAATTGTTAATAGTTTAATAAAAATAGTAAAAAATATAGATTTGCGGAAAGTAATCTAATTTCATTTATATTTGGCAATACTTCAGAAAACTTTGTATTTTATTTTTTATATCATGAAATGTATTTTGTTAAGTAGTTATAAAAAATAACTTAACAAATTGATTAAATGAATCTGTTAAGTTAATATGAAAATAAATATTCAAAAAAACTTATAAAAATAAAATAAGAAAAGCGCAAAGAATTCCTATAGAAACTATGATGCTTTTTTAAAAAAGTAGCCAATGTTCAATATCTAAAGGTGAATATTGGGCCTCTGCGACTGAGGTAGGAGTGAGATTATTTAAAGATGTGTACGGGCGTAAAAAGTTATAGTGATAAATAAAAGATGTAATTAAAGCTAATGCAGAATTAAATTCTCTAAAACCTTTTTTAGTCTTGTACTAGGCTTTAAAAGTCTTATTGAATGATTCAATAAAATTGTTATTTAAATCCTCTGAAAAAGCTGAATATTTATGGTGGAGAGTGTGACAATGTAGATTTTTTATTGCCTCATTATAAGCATCCCATTTATCAGTTACGATCTTCTTAGGTGAAGTTCTTGTGAGAATGGAACTATAAAAAAATAACTTATATGCTTGAGTAGAATTTCTAAAGCGTGATAAAACAAAAGAAATAATTACTCTAGTTTTAGAATCTAGTATTAGCCAAAGGTAGTAATCAATGCCTTTAATTTTGACATATGTTTCGTCGGCGTGCCATTCATCAGAAGAGAGTATTGGGATAAGGCATAAGATTTTCAGAAATGAATTGAAACCAGAGGGCAAAAATTTTTATCCAGGTATAGACTGTGACATGGGAAACAGAAACATTATAAATGTGCTTTAATATTCTTTTAATAACTTTTGTTGATGAATAGCCATCGTAGTATAGAGTTAAAGAAATTCATATAATATTTGGTGGATACCTGAAACCCTTAAAAGAAAATTTTGCTTTAAGTTGAGGAGAAGTAAAAAGATCATTTGTTAGGAAAATAGGAAGCTTAAAAGAAAAGGTACACTTTTTATCACCACATTTGAAATGAATGTAAGTATCATGACGATGCCAAACAAAGGTTGATTTATGGCAAATAGGGCATCTAGGATATCCTTTAGAAATTTTAGAGGATTTCTCTAAGATAAATTGTCGCTTACAATGCTTACATTGATATTTTTGAAATCCATGTTTGTCTTTACCAAATTTATAAACATCACTTGAAAAACAACGAGGACAAATAATGTTTTCAAAAGTATTTATAATTATTCATATCAATCGCTCCTTTCAAGGAGATATAGTTTATCTTTCAATTATATTATAGCTCCTAAATGGGGCGGTTGTATGACAATATTAACTTAACAAAACCAAAATAGAAATAAGGAGTTATATTATGCAAAAAATAGTAAATTTGAAATTGAAGGCAAATAAGCTTAAATTTGGTGTACTTATGATGCTTGTGATTTTTTTTCTTACTAGTTGTGGAAAGACAGAATCTCAATCACATTTAAACACGAAGTCTGACATACAATATAATTCTGCATTTTCCCAACTTGAAAGTGATTATGGTGCTAAACTTGGAGTATATGCTTTTGACACAGAAACGAATAAAGAAGTTGCATATCGTGCTGATGATAGGTTCGCTTATTGTTCTACTTTCAAGGCGTTAGCTGCGGGTGCTGTTTTAAAACAAGATTCATTGGAACAGCTTAAACAATTAGTTAAATATAAAAAAGAAGATGTTCTTTCTTATGCTCCAATTGCAAAAGATAATGTTGATAAAGGCATGACCATTGAAGAAATTTGCAGTGCAGCAATACGTTTCAGCGATAATACAGCTGCAAATCTTTTGTTAAATCATATAGGTGGACCTAAAGGTTTTAAATCAGCACTTAATCAATTGGGGGATAGCGTTACGCAACCTGTACATATAGAACCAGAACTAAATGAAGGCATACCTGGAGATATTGGAGACACTAGTACACCAAGACAATTGGCAACTGATTTGCAAGCATACACAACTGGAAATATATTGACAGAGGACAAGAAAAAAATTCTTATCGATTGGATGGCAGGAAACACAACGGGTAATACACTAATTCGTGCAGGAGCACCAAAGAGCTGGATAGTTGCTGACAAAAGCGGAACTGGTCCTTATGGAAGAAGGAATGATATTGCTATAGTAATGCCACCAAATAAAAAACCTATAATTATTGCAATATTGTCAACTCACGATACAAAAGAGGCTAAATATGATGACAAATTAATTGCTAAAGCTTCTAAAATTATATTTGATTCTTTTACTACAACTGAAAATAAGGAGTAAAGTAAGGAGAAAATATTATTTAGAAAACTCGTACACTATATAAATATTAAGATATAATTTTCTCATTAGTGTAACAACTGAAAAACGAATAGATTTTTTCAACACCGTATTATTCAAAGCTGAATTTTATGGTGTTTTTGTTTCGCATTACAAATACTTTGTAATAAAACCAAACACCAGGGATTTAAATATCCCTGGTATGACATGAGAAGTAATTATTAAAATATGGAGAATAAAATATAATAATTGAAATTGCCCTAATGAATAGTATGTCCTAAATTGGATTTATTATACAGGGAATTTAATATAGATTAATTGAAATTTTAAGCAGAATTAAACACCGAGGATAGATAATCCCCGGTATAATGAAAAAATGATGGCTATATTCAGGAGTAAATGAAAAATATAAAAATATTCATGCGAAAGAGGTTCCGCATGAATAGAATATGTAAGATTAGGTTTATTATACATGGAAATTTAAAGAAGGTGAGTAGATGGAACATTTAATAAAATTAGGTTATGTGTTATTGATAAATATCGGCCAGCTTAGTAAAGGCGCCGACTTAAAATAAATAACTTCACTAAGCTGGTGTCTTTATGCTTTCATATCTGCTCTTGCTGCGATATAGGCTTCATGATAAATTGCTGTTGTTTCATCATAAAACTGATCTTCTGCTTTTGTGTGTCCCTCTGCCCATCCGGTATTAGGGCTATAAGATAAAACTTCGTCACCATTTTGATCATAAATAAACATAGATGATCCAGTTGTACCAACGCACATTTGCCCTGTGAAAGGTAATCCAGTAATCCTAAAAAAGTATGGTAATCCATTTGTATATCTTGCTTTCATTAATATAGGTGTCATTAACGAGATAAGCTTTGAACGATCAGGAGATACATGTTTTTTATAAGAATTGATATAGGATACATAATCATTTCCCATGTACACACTTTTAGTCGCACCCTCCTGTGCCATTTCCTGAATTTTTTTTACAACACTATCTGACAAGGAAGTTGTATTTTTCTTTTTAGAAGTAGCAGAAGTGCTTTCGGTAGAAGCACCTTTATCTGTTTCTAATGTTTCCACTTTTGTTTTGGGAATAGTATGAGAATTCATATGTAAAAAGCCTTCTATACCAACAGGATGTATAATCATAACGTTCCCTCCTTATATATATTATCGCCCATTTTGAGAGAAACTAAATATATGAGGAGTTATTCAGGAATTAAAATATTGCTAAAATGTAATATAATAGTTATAGTGAGAATATCAGGGACTACACTGGTAGTAACTCATATAATAAATTCTCCCTTAAAATATACCTCTGGCTCCAGGGTTAAATGGGGCTGCCAAAGCGAAATATGAAAGCTTATTTTATGTGTGTAAGCTAAGAATAAAAGCTTATTTTTGGTACCAAAAGGGTCTGGCTATAGCCTTTAAATATAGCCACCAATGCGGGCACAAATAAAAATTATACTATATATTGTGAATGGCACTTGATTAAGTTCAGATGCTTTTTGGTATGTGTAAATATTTATTTAACCTGTACAAAATAATATCGTAATAATTAATGTATATAATACAAAATAAGACATGCATACTATCCTCTGGGCATTGAGGATATATAGGATACATAAGGTTGTGTCTGTGGTTGCAAGGCACATTAAATATAGATGCAACCGCAACTCTAAGTCTAATATAAAAATAAGCTCTTTTCATCACAAAGCAGACATCCGTTATTTAGGGTGTCTATTTTTTATTATTTACAAATAGTTATTACATAGGACATTGGATTGTAACAAATACTATGTATAATAAGTATTGTGAATGGCTTATGAATTAGTTTCCCACCATATGCATGTTTACGCTAGTGCCCTATAGTTGCAGGGCACGTTAAACTCAAATGCAACTGACAGAAGCTAGTATATTAAATTAATCTCCTTTTAGATAATGATTAACAACGTCATCAAAAATAAGTACCCGTCACCTGGGTGCTTATTTTTATATCTTTTAACACATGTGTAATGATATCATAACAATTGGTGAATATAATATATTTAAAGGCAATACCCATAATTAAACATAGGTAATTATTTGTTATATATAATTATACTCATCAACTAAAAACTCTTAATATCACACAAAGTACCAATATTATTTTGGTACTTATTTTTTCAAGAAAGTACTGCAATATTGCGGATTAATAGGGAAGTTAGAGGTATGGCGATAAGAGAAATCCTGAAAGAAAAGCTTAATCAAGATAGGAAACTAAATAAAGATAAATCAGGAAGAGGCGAATACCTCTCCTTTTCTGATATAGAAAGATTAATGCGGCATGAGTGTTACAGGAGGGTTAAGGGCGCTGTTAGGAGGGTGAGGTAGTAATATGTTAATGTTTCTATTTAATAAAAGTCAGAGTAGGATTGAAATGTGGCTGTTTATTATTGTAACTGTATTATTTATAAATGGTAGAGTGAAGCAGGGAATAGCTGCACTATTGGGTGGCGGATCGGTAATTGCTTTAATAGAGGTATATTTGAAAATATAAGAATCATGTGGAATAGGAATATATAACCTTTTATAGAATAGTACAATACAAACTATAAAGAGGAGATGAAAATAAACTATGTTAAATAAACAACCTGATCCTCTAAGTTGGTAATAGTATATAGCATTGGACGTTTAGGTTCTAAAATTGGACGTTTTTCTTCATCCCCAAAACAAAACGAATGAGGTAGGTGGTGTCAATGTAGACATGCCGACACAGAGAAGTCCGAACAGGTATAAAGCATTTGAGATTTACAAGGGACATGTTGAGGATATTAAGCTTAAGGATATTGGAAAAAAGTTAAATGTATCTGATATCCAAATACGTAAATGGAAAAGTAAAGATAAATGGGATGAAAAATTGAAAGGTACGTTACCATTGAAAAGTAACGTTACCAATGCAGAAAAATGTGATGAAAAAAAGCCTTTAGAAGAGGAAGTTCAAGAAGTTTTAAATAACCCTGAACTTACCGATAAACAAAGGCTTTTTTGCATTTATTACTCTAAACGCTTTAATGCCACCAAAGCCTATCAGAAAGCATATGGGTGTGATTATATAACAGCTAATACCACAGGATCTCGGTTGCTTGTAAATGCTTGTATAAGAGAAGAAATACAAAAGTTGAAACAAGGGAATAGAGCAATGTTAAATCCAGATGATATATTTCAGAAGTATATGGATATAGCTTTTAGTAATATGACCGACTATACTGGATGATATCGTGAAGTGGGAAAGTTTGTACAGCCATAGATGAAAAAGGTACTATTGATTTATAATGTACATAGTATGGTATAATAATATCTGTAATCAACATATTTTATTATAAAGGGTGGAATGATGATGTTAATAAGGAACATAGAGATAGAATTGCTAAAATTCAGTCAGTAATAAAAGAATTGAACATTATATTATTCTGGGTTAAAGAAGATAAAAGTGTTGAAAGAGTTGGATTTAATAGAACTTAAAACAATAAAAATCGTGAGATGAAAATGAAAGAAAAATGAGACAAATTTGACGCAAAAATAGGACAAAGTTGGGACAAAAATATTTTTATTATACCTAAAAGAGTTATCAACAAAGGAGCGAAGCTATGAATTATATAATTATCGGTGGGCTTATAGGAGCAGGACTATTAATATGGATAATAAGTAGTATTAGTCAGATAAGAAGTGATATAGCACGTATAAATGTAAATTTAAATAAAACTGCTAAACAAGTTGGAGTACCTGATACAATAACAGATGAGTTAAAATGCCTTCTTTCAGAAAATAAAAAAATTGAGGCAGTAAAAAAATATAGAACTGCTACTGGACTGGGATTAAAAGAAGCCAAAGAATACATTGATTCTTTAAATAACTAAAAATTTGGGTTGTAGTGTAATAGTTATAATGAGAATGTCAGGGACTACACTGGTAGTAATTCATATACAAATTTTTCCTTAAAATACACCTCTGGCTTCAGGGTTAAATGGGGCTCCAATACGGGAAACCGCAAATAAAATAAAACTATATATGATGTGTATGTCGGAGATAGGCACTGGGAAACTGGTGCTTATTTTTAAGGAAATTTTAAGAATTGACGTATAAAATATTATCAGTGATACACAAGTTCCCTTAGTGTATAAAGCAACAAGATAAGCATCCACATATTTAGGTGCTTATCTTATTTTTATATTTTAAAGATTTAGTTGATAGAGGATTGGATACAGTGACAATTAGAGGGTAAGGCATTTAGCAAGTCTGAGTGTTTTTTATCATAATCGTATTTATTCAGGGCATCTATTTTATATTATTTACAAATAGTTATTACATAGTACATTAGATTGTAACAAATACCGTATATAATAAATATCATAATAGATTATAAATTAGTTCCCCACATGAAGATTTAACCCGGTGTCTGTGGTTGCAGGGCACTTAAAACTTAAATGCAACCGCCACTCTAAGCCCAATATAAGAAATAAGCACTCGTCATCTAGGGTGCTTATTTTTGTGCATAATTGAATAATATGGGTTTATTTCCAGTCGATTAATATTTATAGGATTTTACTCATTCTTTATACTAATTAAAAAAGGAGTGAATTAGTATGTCTCAGATAGATAATATTCTATCACAAATAGAGTCTTTAAAAAGAAATCTTGACAATCTAATCACGCAGAAAGATAGTTTATTAGATTCAGAAATAATTATTGCAAGTCAAATGCTAGATTCAATGTTAAATAAATATAGTAAAATAGTTAAAGAGAGAATGGATAAATAAAAAAATAGGTGAGAGGTATGAAGATAAGGGAAATATTGAAAGAAAGGCTTAACCAGGATAAAAAACTAAGTAAAGATAAACCAGGGAGAGGCGAATACCTCTCCTTTTCTGATATAGGAAAACTTATGCATCATGACTGTTACAGGAAGATCAAGGGTGTTGTTAACATATTGGATTCTGCATTTATATAGGGAAAATATATTGCAGATGTAGTTATAACTACAACATCATAGAAATAATTATTGCCCCGGTTTTTCGGGGCTTTATTTTTTTATATAAAATTGGAATATTGAGCAGGAATATACATATTATTGTAGAAGTACTTATATGTAATAATTGAAAGGAGGAGAGAAATAAATGAAAATCATAGGAATAATTCTTATCATTGTGGGAATTGCTGGAATAATAGTGGGTTGTGTTGTGCGCGGTAACATAGGAATAGCTACTATAATAGGAGCTTTAGCAGGCTTAATATCAGGAATAGGATTTATTTTGGTAGACAAAAAGATTGAATTATTATCCAATAATAAAAGTTCTTAATTTATTCTATACTAATGGAAAAAGATCAAATGTATAATTACTCCTAGAAAAGATAAAAGCCCTGGTATTTGCCAGAGCTTTTATAGATTAAAATATATTAAAACTATATTAAGGAGACAACATAGTATTTTGCTATTCATACTATCTCTATTACAAATATTTTTTGTATAAAGATAGTATTTTTGGTAAAGCTATTTTTGAGGTGATAACAATGTTTAAATTATTTACAGGAATGATTCTTGGAATCGGAATGACAATTTTAGGTATTTGTGGGTTAGCTACCAAATCTATTTTAGGTATAATACTATAAGCAGGGAAAGTACCCTGCTTATTTTGATTATGTTTTAACGAGTTGAAGGTACTTTAGTGACTGAAACTAAAAACCACAAGCTAATCACAACAGCATAAACTTAAGAACTTTGTAACTGGATCAGGTTTTCCTCTCTAATTCTATCATTTGGTTTAATTAACGGTTTTATGAATTTATCTTTAAACAGTCTTATCGTTGTATTTTCATTGATTCTGATAGGATATTTATATTGCAAAGACGCCACAGAATAGTATAATAATATTAATGTAAGAATAATGTAAAAAAGGCTTCCAGAAGGTAGCCGTAGAAATGATAATCAAACTAAGAATGGTATTGAAACTTTATTTTGTCTACAGTTTGCGTCGATATATGATTTTAGACTATCTACAAGGAAAACAAAAACTCTCCACCTAATTAGCAGTTTTTCAATAAGGATGTTTACGAAAATCAATAATTGTTAAGCACAACAGCCAAACGATTACCGATGAATTGTAAATAATCTTTGTTGGAGGATTTGCTTCATGGAAAGGTTTAATTTGGATATACGGAAATTGATGGATTGTTATATCCCAACATTGAAATTGATGGAGAAGATAAACTTAAGGATTTAGGGAAACACAGCTTGTTGCGACTAAACTATCTACACGAACAAAGATCACAGATGTATCGGAAACTTCTTCTGACCGGCAAACTGGCACAACATTGTACAGCTATTGATAAGACTGCCTTTGATATGGCGGAACAAGTTCGTTCTGACTACCTAAAATCTCCATCCACTGACGGATGAGGATATGATGGAGCGCACCCGAGTTTCCATGAAGGTATAGATGATTGAGGATGAGATTGTAATATTAGAACTTATCTGTATCTAGGCATAAGGGGGCGCCAAACACAGTTAGAGTGTTTGGTGTTCCTTTTTTTCATAGCAGAGCGAGTTAGAAGACTCAGGTATCATAGAAGGATATACCATAAAAATTAATAAAGAGAAACTAGGAATAACGATCAAATGTATCATTGAAGTCACCTTAAAAAATTTTAATTACGAATTAGCACCATCATTTATAGTAGATTACCCAAAATGTGAAGCATGATTTAGAGTGGCTGGTGATTCATGCTCTTTCGCTATTTTTCAGTTTCTTCAATTAAAGAAGTAGAAGATTTTGTCATGAAAGTAACCTTCTATACTACAACTAGAACAAAATTTGCCAAGGATTTAAGTCAGTTGCTAGTGTAGCTTTGGGATTCTGCCGAACCTGACCTGACCCCAAAGGAGCATAATATTACAATTTCGACCGACCGCATGCAGGCGCAGCACATCCCTATCGAATTTCATAGCTTGTCCCTCTGTTAAGCTCTTCGCCGCTTAAGCAATACACGGCGTCGATGATCCGCGCACAGCGTCGTAATCTGCTCCACTTCCGCTTCATCGTCGGCCATAATGGGGGATGCACCGCAGGATAGCAGCAGGTTTGCGCAGTCGTTGACGGTGACGTAGTTTGTGATACAGTGTACGAGTGGAACCTTTTGATGCACAGTTTCAAGCATTGTTCCAAAAATATTTGAATCCTCAGTCTTTAATTTTTAGTTTGCCGGGTAATAAAATAGCGGAAAACGCCCGATGAGCGTTCTCCGCGCGATAATAGCAACAGAGACCTTTCCTACGGTGGCATTATCCACATCAGGTGTAAGGGTCGAAGTTATAAACTTCCTCTCAGCCCGTTTCACAAGCTCCCCTGTCCGTTATTCGATTTGGAAAGTATTTTAGCACAAGCAAAGGCGAATGTCAAACTGACAGCAAGCTGCTGATATTTTTTAATTATACTATAAATTTAGAGTGTTCCGAGCTGTGGAAGAAGAAGAACTACACCCAACAAGCTAATGTCTATTTCAATTATCCATTCTAGCCCTATTATTTAATTCAACCTCTTCTAACAGCTTTTGAAATAAGTTGAAGCCTTCACTCCAATCATCTATATTGGATTCACTGTTTATATGACCTTTTCTACCAGCAGATATTGTTTCAAAGCCCCACTGTTTACCTTTCTGTATACAAAACATAGAAGAAGAATACGGATCATTTTCACTGTATATCAGCATTCCCGGTACTTCTAAATTAACTTCAGGTAAAGACCCAAAAGAAGCTAAAAACTTTGGAAATTGTTTGTCATCAGGATTTGGCGGAGCCACCAAAAAGACTGCATTCAAATATTTTCGTATTTTAGGAATGGCTTTGACGGTGAGTAAGCAACCAAGACTGGGAGCAATCAATACTGTACCGCATTGATTATCTCTTTCAAGGTTTTCCTATTAAGGTTTTTTCCCATTCATTATATACCAGATAATCTCATTCCTCTTGATTTACTCTTCCAAAGCCATATCTTTTTTCCCAAGTGCTCTGCCAATGATCTGTTCCGGAGTTATTAAGGCCAGGAACTAACTTTATATTCATTTTACCACCCCATCTATTTTATTTAAATAGTTTAAACCATCCAGAATATCTGTATTCCTTTTGTTAATTATTAATAGAGAATTAAGCAGTTTACTGTGTTGACTTAACTAATGGCAATTATATCATAATTAAAATGATTTTAGGCTATTACCTTTTACTATGTTTACCCATCCCGTAAGTATACTTTCTAATGCTATGGAGATAACAAATTTTGTAAAAGCAATATTACTTAAATGAAAAAGTCGTACATAGAAGAATCTATAAATAAAGTATGATAATAAGCCTGTACCCTCCAAAATGCAGGCTTTATTTTTTTACTTATAGTTACCCAAGTGAAACCATAACGTGCAAACCTCACCAATTCGTCAAAATCACTGTATACTCTACAATTTTTATGTTAAAATTTACCCTAGTAATGCTTTAAAGTGAGGGGGTAAAATTATGAAGACAAGATGTAGAAAATGTATATTTGAAGATATAGACGGAGGCAAGTACCCCTGTAATGACTGTAGTGAAATTATGGACATGAAAAGACATAAGAGTGCTGAAAGTCATTTTGAACCAGTAGATGGGTATAATAAAAATATTAAATCCAAGGAACGATTAAAGAAAAAATTAAGCGAGGTACTGCCTTCTACAAATAAAAAAATAATTTATGCAGAATATGAGGAGCTGGAAAATGAAAATATAATGTTAACAGCCTTCTTAGATAGTGGCAATGATATTATAGTGTACCAGATATTAGACATAGAAGAAGGCTTAGTTCAAAATATGCTCTCATTGGATAAGGATTTATTACATAAAATAAACAAGATAACAAAGAGGGGAGTTTAGTATGCACTTCCTGATAGTTTATAAAAAATAGTTAGGAGGGTATAAAGTAAAAAACAAAGTAAAGTTATCTTTTATAGCTTACTTTGTTTTTGTAGTGTTTTTATATCATTTTAGTAAGTTTTATTACACATATGTACTAATTAGTGATAATATTATAAGTGAAACGAGGTGTAAAAGAATGATACTTTATCATTTCTCAAATGAAAAACACAGCAAGTTGGTCCCAAAACTGGGGGAAAAGAGGCGATTTGGAAAAGAAAATATTACAGGTAAGAAAGTATTATTTTTAACTACTAATCCTGAAATGTTTCTTGAGAATGAGGATGGTAGTAATTTTTTCAGATATAGATATAGTATAGAGCTGGATAGAAATAATCCTTATCTGCATTCTGATGATAAATTCAATGATATGCTTCAATATCATAATGAGGCATTCAGGTTAAAACATGCTATATCTAAATGGTTTTTCTACGATAATTCTCTTGATTATGTTGCAATATCCGAATGGGATAATAAATTATGCAAGTTTAATTGAAATATAAAAGTACATTAAGTAATTATTAAATATTTCTCTTTTTTAAAGGAGAAATTTTTTCTTTAATAATATATGAATTTATTATTATCGAAATTTTATTTAGTGTATTATGGTTGTTACAGGGAGTTTAAGAAATAAAATTTTGGAGGTACTTATATGGACAGGTACAGTTAAATGGTTTAATGGAAACAAAGGATTTGGATCTATTACAGGAGAAGATGGAAAAGATATTTTTGCACATTTTTCTCAAATAAATTCAGAAGGTTATAAAACACTTGGAGAGGGTCAAAAAGTCTCTTTTGACGAATGAAGAGGACAAAAAGGACCACAAGCAGAAAATATACTTTAAGTCTACTTTTTATGCCATTTAAGTATATGTGTATGTCGTAGATAGGCACTGGGGAAACTAGTGCTTATTTTTCATGTTAGGTTAAATCACATAATGTTTTGACAACTAATATATATGATTAATATATAATAATTATATAAGGATTATATAAGGATTAGGATTTTAAATGTAAAATACATAATTGCGTGGGTGAGGGTTATCTTCTATTTTATTCATACAATGGTAAAATTTATTGCAAAAAGTTAATAAATATAACGTTAAACGGTGATAAATACTATATATAATTATAAGTGTCCTAAGGAAATAACCTTAGTTTAAATAAATAGTTTATAAATTAATGCCCCCTAAGCATGAATGTAAACTGGTGTCTGTAGTTGCAGGATACTTAAAACTCAAATGCAACTACCACAGGACAGTATAATATTAATCTCCTTCAAAAAATAATGTTATATAAAAGTAGCACTCGTCATTTAGGGCGCTTATTTTGTTTTATCGAAAAGAGATGTGTAGGTTTTTACACATCTCTTAAATTCAACCATTAATATTAAGTTTTTCTTTAATTGCAGTCTGTATGACTTGAGAAAAGTTAATGTTATTCTTTTCAGCTAAAGATTTTAACCAGTGTTAAGGAATATTTTAAAGAAATACATAAAGTGGGGAAATGGTCTATAATAAATCAGAAGATATAAGTAACACGATTAATTCATTGATAGAAAGTATGACCAAAAATTTTTGGTATAAATGGGTGTTATGTTAGGAGCTGGACTTGGATATATATCAAAGGGGGATATATACATATTAAAAGTTCGGCTGCCGCATATGCCGTATTTATAACGGTTAGTGCTTTATTCACTTTAACATATTATTGTAATAGCAATATTATTCGCTGTTAAGACTCAATATATAATAAATATATTTTAAAATAAAGGTTCTAATTAATAAAAGCTCTAGGCTAAGTCCAGGGCTTTCAGCGATTAGAACATAATGAGTGAAATTTAAAGTATTTTTGTGATATTAACTATTGTATCCAACTTTAAACATTTTATATTTATTTTTCAAAAAATCATCCAATTACCTAGAGTATTTTTTATAGAAATGCACAAACTTTAAGTATAGCATTTAAAATTGCTCTAGAAAGAGGTGTTTGTTATGGCACGTAACAATGATAATTTAGTAGCACCAGGTAAAGTAGCTAAATTTAAGAGAAACTCAGCTGAAAGAGTTCAAACAAACTCAAAGAAGATCTATAATGGAGATTTAGTTGACATAGACACTAGTTCATTAGGTGGTAATAAAAAGGCTAAGGCTTATGAGCTGGAACAGTAAATGTAAATGGTAATAAAATAGCTAAGGCTTATGAGGAAGACTTAAAATAGTAGGGTGACAAAAATAGTTCCATACTAGTTATTTTATCATAGTAAAATAGCTAGTATGGGATTTTACAGAAATACAACGCTTTATGATTGATAAGATACCCGCCATTCTTTGGGGAAGTCCATCAAGTCAACTGTATATTTATATACATGGTCAACACGGTTGTAAGGAAGGTGCGGAATTTCTTGCTAATCTTGTTACTTGTCACAAATGGCAGGTTTTGAGATACTATCCATGCTTTGAGATCCTGCATTCCAGGAATTAATGTACTAAATTCACGAATCTCACTTTCTGGAAGTATTAAAAATAGTAAATCTTATGGGCATTATGTGGTAGATGATGATCTTAAACCTTTACTGGGAAGTATTGAGGAGTCAGATGTTATTGTGCTTGGTTCACCTATTTATTATGGAAATCTATCAGGGCAAATGCGTTCATTTACAGACAGATTGCTTTTTCAATACCTTGATTATGGTGGTATGTCTACAGATCCTAAACCAAAAAACTTTAAAACAGCTTTAATTGCAGCAATGAATGTCAATGATGAAATTTATGTTGAAAGAGGGTTTAAGGATACTTTAACTAGTTTTGTGGAAATTATGGGCCGCACATTGGGTAGTTGTGAACTATTGACTTTAACGAATACCGTTCAATTTGATGATTATTCAAAGTACGTTTATCTAATGCCGGATAAAGAAGAAAAATCCAATCGTGTCGAAAAAATATCAGCTGAGGATTTGCAAAAAGCATTTGATTTGGGATTCAGACTTATTAAATCGTAATTAATTGACGTTTGAAAGAGGTTTGAAAAATTTTATGGCAGAAGTAAGCTCTAAAATGTCTGGAGATACAGTAGATTCTACATCATATTTGATCCATACTGAATAGATAAGCAAGTTACATTTCTTAAAGATTAATGAAGAGCTTATGGAAATTACAATGGAGTTTGGAGTATATTTATTAGAATATTTTGTAACTGATAAAATAGTAGCAATGAAAGATCAAGGGGCTTCTAGTAATAGAGCTATAAATCAGAGAAAGTTAAAAGTTATACTATAGGATCATTTGATATCATTATTAAAGCTTCAAAAGAAAATACGAAAACAGCTGTATGATTTAGGCAATAAGATATCAAAAAAGTTAAGATTGCTACTAGCAATAACTGCATTGAAATAGAATATTTGGATAAAGAAATGGAGTAGAGAATTAAAGAATTGGAGAAAAGAATGGCTGTACTTGAAGAAAAAGTCCAAGCACAGCCGAAAGTAAAAGAATTAAATAGTATTTCATCTAAATCTACAGACATAATTATCACTTCGCTTTCTAATAATAATAATTATTCAAAATAATACCAAAACATTTAGGAGATAATATAAACAAATGTAAGTAATTTAAATTCCTCTTTTAAAAAATAAATGCTATAATTTTATTAGTAAGGAGGATATTGTGATGAAAAAGTTAATTCTAATTTTAGGGATAATAGTTACAATAATATTTGTGAGAATTATAATAAAAGGCACAAATTTAAACAATAAGAATGATTCACAGCCATAAGAGCACTTATTTTAATAGGTAGGTGCTTTTATTATTGCTAAAAGGAGGGGATTTTTAGACTTTAACAATATAGTTGATGTTACCAATAAAATGATACAGAGTGCATCTAAATCTGTAGTGACTGCATTTGACAGAGTTGCCAACAGCAATTTTGATGTATACCTGACAAATGCAAAGGAAACCACTGAAAAACTTGAAAAGTGGTAGGAGTAAGAAGAACCCTTGAGACTTATCATACTATTCAAAAAATGAATAATTTCATAAGATGGATAGGTGGAGAGCTGTGGAAAGAATTATCATTTATGCTTGACACTAAGCATTGATGAATTTATTATATATACTAAACCAATTGTTAACTTACTTATGAATATAGATGGATATTAGCCCTCTCAAGCATTTTTTTAATTACATTACAGCCTTAATAACACCACAGGCTAATCTGTTACCAGATGCTCCAGAAGGTTGAGTTCTATAATCATCTGGACTTTCGTGTATGATCACAGGATCACAGATTTTCCAATAATCTGGGCAACATTAAATTTATCTGTAAAAAAAGTCATTCTAGAATAACCATTATTAGAAAAGAGAACAGGAAAGTCTCCTGCATGGTTGCCATGAGGCTGGTTAGTTGGATTCCAATGCTCTCCAGCAGATATGAATGGGTTTGAAGGATCACCTACAGCACATGTACCATTTTGGTGTAGGTGAAATTCATGTGGTCCAATTTGAGGGTTTCCATTCATAGCAGGCATATAAGAGGGTAACCCATTAACTTTCACAGAAACCTCAGTTCCTCCGCGTATCTGAGTAAATGTAACAGTACCTTTTATATCAGGAGCTAAAGGTCCTTCGTTATATGAGCTATAGCCCTTCTTACATGCATATTTATATCACCTCTATATCCACAACAATCATAGTTTACAAAGGGACAGTTATATTCATAAAAATACATCATATGCTCCATATTGAATACTTCAATTTATGTTATGTAAAAACTTTTAAAACAGTTACAAAAATATCAGTACGTTAATTAGTATTATAACGGAGCTGAAATTCAGAGGATAATATCTCAAGTTGGGTTCTGATTCCATTCATCGCACCGAATACACCCGCATATAAAGCTAAGCAAACTCTAACAGGGCTCCCAACGAAGAGGGAACTGCCGTTGACTACTGAATTAACTGCATATATTTGTTCTGAATGTCGAGTATGTCGAATCCTTGTTTTCGCTACAAAATCATAGTTTATCCTCTCCTAATGGCAGACGCTTCATCAATTCCCTCATAATATCGCCTCGACTGACTGTTCCGATGAGAACGCCATCTTGCGTTACGGGCAGTTTGTTTAGCTTGCGTTCGGAAATAAGACGACAAACTTCAAGCAACGGCGTACTGCGTGGAGCGGTTATAATGTGCTTTGACGCGATTTCCATTACATTCATCTGTAACAGATTCTTGGCTTTGGCTGTAAAACTCTCCGTGTCCGGCAAGACCACTGAATAAGATTCCGCACCGAAATGTACGTCCTGTTTTGCCATATACCGTAAAACATCGCCGTCCGAGATAAATCCGACAATGCGTTTTTCGCCGTCAACAACGGGTAAGCCGCTTGTGCGATAGTTGATGAATTTTTCGACAACCTGCTCTAAATTATCATAACGGGAAACTGTGTATGGATCAACTTTCATTGCTATGTCAAGTTCAAATGACGTATTTTCGGATATAACAACGGCTTTTTTTCCATCCTTTACCTTGACGATAACCATAAAAAGAGCAGCGAATCCGATGGCGACACTTAGGCAGTAAGTAATGCGAATCCCTGCCATTTGGGATTGCAACTCGCCTTGGCTAGCGGAGAATGCGGACACAAGAGACATTGCAGAGACCATAATTGCGGTGCAGAGCGTCGCCGCAACCTGACGCAATGTACTGGACACGGCGTTGCCGTGATGTAGAACTGCATCATGGAGAGTGCTGATTGACCAAGTGTTTATTGGCGTATTGGCAAGCATAAGCCCGACAGACCGCACGGCGTAACTGACTATCATAAATGCCACTGATGTATGAAAGTCGAACAGTACCATTCCCACTGAGCCCAAGGTCACCAAGAACACGCCTGTAATGGCAACGTAACGTGCACCAAAACGGTCGTGGAGTTTTCCTGCAAAATATCCGAATGCTGCTCCCAAGATGGCGCCGGGCATCATTACAGTACCCGATATTGTAGCAGATAAACCACGCACCGTTTGAATATAGATCGGCAGGGTAATACCAGCTGCCGCAAGCGAAGCCTGTATGAGCATTGAAATGGTTATACCTGCCTGGAATCGTTTATCCTCCAGCACTCGGACTTGTAGGAACGGTTGTTCAAGTTTCAACTGTCGACGAGCGAATACGAATAGTACAATAGTACCCACGACAATCAAAGCAACAGCGGCAGGCATTGTCATGGTATGTCCAAACAGTGAAAAACCATACAGTAAACAGAACAGCCCGAGGGATGACAAAGTGACCGACCATTTGTCAAGTGAAATCTTCTTTGTTTCACCGAAATTTTTCATAGCCACCGCTGCGAGAAGTATTACTACCGCTGCTAGTGCCGCCATAATTAGGAACATCACATGCCAGCCTATTTTGTCTGTGAGAACACCCGAGATGACAGGACCAATTGCCGGCGCAAACATAAGTACAAGGTTATACAGCCCCATTGCCGAGCCGCGCTTTTCGTGTGGAAAGAGGAGCAACAGAACTGTCATCGACATCGGTAGCATTACTCCCGCGCATATGGCCTGAAGTATACGTCCGATGAGAAGCATAGCGAAGTTCGCACCCCATGCTGCTAACATGCTTCCAGTAAAGAATAGGACGAAAATCGATATGAACAGCTTCCTCGTCGAAAATCTGTCCATAAGAAATGCTGAGATTGCGATAACAATCGCATTGACAAGCGTAAAACCCGACACGAGCCACTGCGCCGTCGTTGCACTTACACCTGTTTCAAGCATAATTGATGGAAGTGCCGGATTTATGAGTGTTTGGTTAAGTACTGATACAAACGCACCAAGCATAAGCACGACAAGAGTGCTTTTTTGTTGCTTTGTCATAATTAAAGTGTCCTTTCCAAAATATTATTTTTAGTGATTGTAATAAACAATATTAACTATTAGTCAAAATTTTTTTATTCTAATTGCCTTGCTAAATCAAGATATCGTTTTGTCAGTCTTGTGAACTCTTTTGCATCCTTTTCACCCATCGCTTCGAAGATTCGAGCTCCCCGTTTTACTAATTGTTCACGTTCGCCCTTGGCAACTTCTTTTCCGCTTTCCGTAATGGAAACTATGATTTTACGGCGATCGCTTTTGTTCATTTCGCGGTTTATCAAACCTTTCTTTTCTAATGCACCTAACGCTGTTGCAATACGCGCTGTACTGCTGCCCAAACCATCACTGATTTCACTTGGCAAAGCTGTTCCATCGCATTGGCAAAGAAAATTAAGAATAAAAATTTCTCCTTTAGCAAATCTGTTAAAACGATCTAAAATCAGCCCATTGCGATAATGCGTAACTATCAGACTTATATGTTCAGTAGCAAGTTGCAAGAAATCCATAAATTGATTATCCTCTCAGTGTTAGTTACTAACAATGTTAACATTATAGCGCGACTTTGAATGCCTGTCAATGTGCTTCCCATTTTTCGTAGTTCCTACATTCCACACGTAAAATTTAACATTTTCTAGTATTTATTTATCCATAGATATTATGAATAAAATTGTTCCTTAAATAAAGAGTAATTTATTTGGGAGTTAATAACTTGACAGAAATAATTTGCTTTATTTAATAATGTGTGGTATACTTAGCAAACACTTAAATGAATCGTAATCAATCTAAACACAGGTATATTTCAATAAGTACTTAAATAATATATGCATTTATTATTATCGAAATTTTATTTAGTGTATTATAGTTGTTACAGAGAGTTTAAGAAATAAAATTTTGGAGGTACTTATATGACAGGTACAGTTAAATGGTTTAATGGAAACAAAGGATTTGGATTTATTACAGGAGAAGATGGAAAAGATGTTTTTGCACATTTTTCTCAAATAAATTCGGAAGGCTATAAAACACTTGAAGAGGGTCAAAAAGTTTCTTTTGACGAAGGAAGAGGACAAAAAGGAACACAAGCAGAAAATATTACTGTCCTTTAGTTAGTAAATATTTTATCCCTTAGGTATATATATCTAAGGGATTTTTGAATTGCATAGATAAATAAGATGTAGTTAAGGGGCTTAGAATACCCCTTTTTTTCTTATGAATCATATTAAAACCATATAGAATGAAAACTATTTATACTGTTAAAGAAATCACATATCTTCACCCATCCTAATTTGTAATTGTTTCTTTATTGTCTATTTTTAGAAGGGACTGTGTATGGTATATCTGCCATAATAAGATCTTTTTCCCTTAGATTGCAGAGAGTAAGTTCTACAGAAGTAGGTTTTTCCCAAAAATGTGGAACTGTTACAAGACTTTACGGCACCGAACCGAATCTCTTTCAATTTACTTATGCCTCTAGCCCCGAGGTTAAATGGGGCTGCCAAAGCGGGAAACCATAAATAGAAATTATACTATATATTGTGTAAGGCACCTGAACTTAATCAGGTGCCTTTTGATATATGTAAATATTTATTTAACCTGTACAAAATAATATCATAACAATTGATGTATATAATACGTAATAAGACATGCATACTATCCTCTGGGCATTTGAGGATACATAGATACATAAAGCTGTGGCTATGGTTGCAGGGCACATTAAATATGGATGCAACCAGCACTCTAAATCTAACATAAAAAATAAGCTCTTTACACACAAAGCAGGCATCCTTTGTTCAGGGTGTCTATTTTTTATATTATTTACAAATAGTTATTACATAGGACATCGGATTGTAACAAATACCATATATAATAAATATCATAACAGATTATAAATTAGTTCCCTACCGCATGAAAATTTAATCCGGTGTCTGTGGCTGCAGGGCACTTTAAACTCAAATGCAACCGCCAGAAGCTAGTATATTAAAATTGCATCCCTTCAAAATAATATTGTTAAAAATAAGCATCTCGTTATTTAGGGTGCTTATTTTTGTTGGAAAAAGTAGAATTATTTGAATGTTGTAGATAATGTGCATAACTTGTGGATAATTTGTAGAAATAGAGCATAAAATAATAAGTTTAGGAAAGAAAAAAAGCTAACTTTATGACATGAATAATCTTAGGGAATAAAATAGTTATGAGCTTCCCATAATAATTCAAAAATTTTGCTATCTTTTTATATACGCACTGTTGGCTCAAGTATTGTCAATGTATTGTTATAAGTGTTAAGATTAGCTTGAGCACCTATAGGTATAGCCATCTTGTATGTTCCATGTCCTGATGCTAAATTTGTCATAAGAGGTTTATTCAATGGCATAATAACTTCATTAATTAAATCCTCATATAACTTACCATATGCAGACTCACAATTGGTGCATTCACCCATAATGATACCTGCACAATCCCTAAGTTTACCTGATAATATTAGATGGTTTATGTACCTGTAGACTGTATTAATAGGTTCATGAACCTCTTCGATTAAAAGTATCTTTCCTGTGGTATCAACTTCAAATGGAGTGCCAAGGTTATCTACAAAGGATGTAAGATTACCTCCTACTATGGGCCCTGTTACATTGCCAGGGACCCTGCTTATTAAAGGCATTCCAGGAGGATTTTCAAGTCTTCTTGGTGAGGTAAGTGTGGATGTAGCAGTGAAAAACTGATTCATGTTGTATGCAGGAGTAGTTGATTTAAAGTCTATTAAAAGAAGACTATGAAAAGTAATTAAGTTAGCCCATATATACAAAACATTTAATAAAATTGTTATATCACTGTATCCTGTGACAATTTTAGGATTCTGTGTGATAATAGGATAATCAAGATATGGTATAATACCTGCAACACCTACTCCACCTCTTGATGGTATAATAGCCTTCACATCAGGGTTTTTAAACATTGTCATCAGATCAGAGGCCCTTTGTTGTTCTGTGGCTGCAATATATCCGCCATAAGAATATACGTATTTTCCTAAAACCACATTAAAGCCCATATTCTTAAGAGTCTGTATACCAGTATTAATAACATCCGCAGATAATGGACTACCTAAAGTAACTATTCCTATTGTATCTCCTGCACGTAAAATTTGTGGCCTTATTGCCATACCATTCACCTTCTAAATAACTTAATAATATATATTTTTACAATTCCGTAAAAACTATTCCTTCTAGAATATTATATGAAGTTACTCAAATAGTTGCTAATTAATACGGTGAACATGAACAGATTGATTACTAGAATGTGTAAATATGGTTAAAGATACTATGTCTGTACGTCGATTGTAACCATTTATATGCGCTGTGACTGTGCCACGCCCCCTAATATCAACGAGTGCAATTTGACCAACATGTGATTGTATTACTTCAGGAGTAATACGTTTTCTAAAATACTAATAGTAGTCATCAGAGTAATCATAATAATAATCAAAAGGACAATAATAATTTTCCAATGTTTATTTTCTCCTTATATTTATCATTTCAATATTTATATTATGTTAGTATAATACTTTTGGGAATTAATTATTAATAAAGTCTGGTAATAAGAATTAATGAAATTCATTTTAACCAACAAAAATACTCCGCTTAGTTCAAGCTGGAGGGTTCATTTCGTAATACATTAAACTTTCTTAATTGTTCTAACATAAACTATTTTTCCTCCTGTAATAGTGAAAAATCTTCAATTTAGATGAATATTTTGTTACAATATAAACAAAATGTTAACTATAAGGGGGACAATTATGTATAAGAAATTTTTAAGTATTGTTGCTATATTTATATTAAGCATATTACTGATTTTACCTAATCAAATTGTTGATTCAGCATCATTTAATCAAAGATTAGCAGGGCAAACTAGATATGAAACCGCTGCTAAAATTGCACAGGAAGGATGGACAAGTTCCAATTATGCTGTAGTGGCCAGTGGGGAGGGATTTGCAGATGCATTAAGTGCAGCGCCATTGGCAAAAAAATATAATGCGCCTATACTTCTAACTGGAAAAAATACATTGGATAGTAATACTAAAAGTGAATTACAAAGTCTTGGAGTAAAGAATGTGTTTTTAATTGGAGGTACTGGTTCTATATCTGATAATGTAAAATCAGAATTGGGGTCTATGAATATTACAGTAACTAGAATTTCAGGTAAAGATAGATTTGAGACATCTTTGGAAGTAGCTAAGAATTTAGGTGATATCAATGGGATTGTTGTAACAAATGCCTATGGATTTGCAGATGCTTTATCCATAGCGCCAATTGCAGCAGATCAAGGCATGGCTGTAATTTTAACATCATCAGATAGTTTATCTTCTGATATACAAACATTTTTGAATTCTATTAATTATAGTAAAAGTTATATAATAGGTGGAACTGGCGTTGTAGGTCATTCAGTAGCATCTCAATTAAAAAATGTTACAAGACTTTCAGGAGCAAGTAGATATGAAACAAATGCAGCTGTGCTAAAACAGTTTGCGGATAATCTTAGTTATGATAAGGTTTATGTCGCCTCAGGTGAAAATTATCCAGATGCTTTATCAGGAAGTGTATTGGCAGCATCAAATAACTCACCTTTAATTTTAGTTGGTAATTCTTTTGATCCTTCTGTAATATCTTCAATACAGGCTCAACATGACAAATATAATGATGTAGTAGTTTTAGGTGGAGCTGCAGTTGTTTCGGATGCATTAATAAATGATATTGTAAGTGGAGTTTTTATACCAAGTATAAGTGATGAGGAAATAAAAAAGTTGATATATAATGCAGATCAAGCATATGTTAAGATTCATTTACTTGCATCATATGATAAAAATGATGCTATATATACTGATAATGCTTATTATAAGCTAAAAGACAATGTAAATACTTATGATAAGTTATTTAAATATTATAATGTATATTTTTCAGAAAAAAAATCAAATTATTTCATAAATTCGGGATTATTTGTAAATTCAAATAACACTTTTTATATTTTGGGTTGTGATCCTGGTGCAAGATCGTTAATATTGGAAGCCAAATTAGAAAATAAAACTATAGATAAAAATAAAATGAATGTTACTTTACTTTGTTATAATGAAGAGGGGGTCTTTCCTAATGAAGAATATCCTCCTGAGTATGAAAATTATACACTAATTTATGAAGATGGAAGATGGGTAGTGGATGATTGTGATAATTCCGATTGGAATGATTTCAATTATAGGGATAATCATAATCTGAATCAATAGATGAAATGCCATAAAGGTATTTGAGCCTAAAGGACAATTCTTGAAGTCCGGCAAGGACATAACTGATATCAGGTAGTGGACACTAGGGAGGAATTAGTGGAGAATGTGGCTTTGTTGGGGGGGGGGATGGAATTTATAAATATGAAATAAACAAATAAAGGAGCACTAATATTTTGCTCCTTTCCTAATTAAGCATTTTAGTATGACTGCAGTGCTTACAAGTATTATCATTGTCTTTATAGCAAAAATAACACAATAAATCCTCTACACATACATCATATCTTTCACAAATTTTATTCATAGGAATATCTCAAAGTCTCTTTTAATGTTTTCCTCACTTTTCGTTTTGTAAGTGTTCTCATGAAATATACTATCATGTAATGAAAAAGAAATAGCTGTATAAGAGTGCTTTAAAGGGTTTCGAGGTTAAATGGGACTCCAATGCGGGAAATCGTGAATAAAAAGTATACTATATGTGTATATATCAAAAGTAAGTACTTGGAAAACTGACGCGTACTTCTTCTGTAATCTGACTGAATTAATTATGGAATGATAGAATGTTTTCTAATATCAATACCAGTCATCATGGTAATCACCATAAGGAGCTTGAACTTTTTTATTAGAGTTGTCATTGTAAGGTCATTAATGCTCATAGGTACCACCGTAAATTTGTTTATAATGCCATACTATACTATGAGTAAAATATCAAACATGTGAATAAGAGTTGAGAATCATTAGAAGGTGTATAAATATTAAAGTTAGAGCATATATATAAATATAAGTGTAACTAAACTCCAGATAGTTACTTGCTATGAGTATATCTGTTTAATATATCTCCTTTTTACACTAATATTTAAATTTCAGATATACTCTTTTTGTGTAAAAGAGAAATAGATGATGGATATGAAGACTGGAGAATATGATATGGTATAATTATATAGTAGTAATTAGTGTGTATGGCACTTGATTAAGTTCGGGTACCTTTTGATATATGTAAATATTTATTTAACCTGTACAAAATAATATAGTAACAATTGATGTATATAATACATAATAAAGTATATATACTATCCTCTGGGCATTGGGGATACATAAGGCTGTGTCTGTGGCTGCAGGGCACATTAAATTTAAATGCAACTTCCAGGAGTTGATATATCAAAATTGCATCCTTAAAAAATAATATTATATAAAATAGGCACTCGTCATTTAGGGTGCTTATTTTTATTTACATATTATTGCGGCTGTTTTAAATGCTTTGAAAAAGGAAGTTTTGGTGGAGAATATTGCCCCCATATTAAATATACTCGTCCTATTTTAGAAACAATTAAAATTTCTGATGGTATTATTATAGCTTCACCTGTGTATACACTTGCCGAGAGTGGGCAAATTAAAGTGTTTCTTGACCATTTCGGTTGTATT
The DNA here is from genome assembly GCF_000016505.1 of Clostridium kluyveri DSM 555. Classification (NCBI taxonomy): domain Bacteria; kingdom Bacillati; phylum Bacillota; class Clostridia; order Eubacteriales; family Clostridiaceae; genus Clostridium; species Clostridium kluyveri. The sequence goes on along the minus strand of NC_009706.1, from coordinate 2,940,615 downwards.
TTTATGAGTCATAGACCAGTAAAAGAAATGTTTTCTAAAGCTGCATTTGTGATATCTACAACAGCTGGTATAGGTACAAAGAATGTAATAAAAATAATTCAAAGAAATCTGAAATATTGGGGAATCCGCAAAATATATAAATGTGGTTTAACTCTTCGGGCAAAAGATTGGGGTGATATGCTATTTAAGAAGCAAAATAAATATAAAAAAATATTAGAAAAAAATCATATAGTTTTTATTGTACAATGAAGGGTAAAAAAATACATGTGCCATTAAATACAAAGATATTATTTAGCATATTTAAGAGGCTTATGAATAGTTATCCGAATGATCATCCAGATATGTAGGTAGTGACTTCCTCCGGCGTTGGCTGCTCTCCATTATGGGGGATAGATTTCCAGAACGCCTGTGCCTGTGGCTCGAGGCTTTTCATGGCTTCCGCTATGGCGATTTCAATTTCACGACGCACAGCCCCTTCGCTTACGCCTTTCTGTTTAGTAAGTTTCTTCAACGCTTTTTTTGCTTTTGCAGTATCCATTTTTCTCTCCTTTTACTGGCATGTGTAATATGTCTAACAAGGCTTGTTAAAGCTTACTTATCCATTCTACTTAGGACATACTATATATGTCAATGATGTGGATTTTTAACTTACAAAGAAGGGCTTCCGATGGAATACGGAACGATTAAAATAAAGCTGGATGAACTGATTAAAAAAGAAGGCATCAGCAAAAACAAGTTGAGCCACAAGGCAGAAATGCAGCGTTCTCAAATCAATAATTATTGTAACAACAGCATCAGCAGATTGGATATTGACGTTCTGGTCCGGATATGTACGGTTCTGGATTGTGAGATTAGCGATCTGCTGGAATTTGTACCGCCGGAGAAATGACATCGGGTCAAGTCGGCCCGATGTGGCAGGGTTTGGGGAGGCTCCCCAACAAGCAATTTTTTGTGGTTTGACCGCAGGGCAAAATACAAAAAATGTGCAACTGTGGCCACAGTTGCCCTGCTTGCCGGTTAGCGTTTACCGCCCCAATTGCCGTTCCTTGTAAGGTTTGTGACGTGTTTATTTTCCGTTTGCTTCCGCTTTTTATAATCACTTTGAAACAATCGATCTTTACTTGAACTGCGTGTTGGAGTTATTGCCTTGTTGTAGTGAATCTGCACTACGCTTTTTTACTTGTTCATGAAATCCGACATGCCAGATTGTGTTAGCCTTTCAATATAACTCATAACAACATCAGGAGATTCTTTGAAGCCTGTATTGACCCATGACAGTATGATTCCTACACAGCCTGATGTAACAAATGTATAAATGACCTGTGAATCCTTTTCATTTATGCCGATTTTAGCGTAGCTGTTATAGCTGCTTTGTCTGCATAAATTCAAAACCCTTTGCAAAAACCGCGTATCTCCGTGTTCGCCGAGAATGGCTCGGCAAACATCTTGTTCATTATAAATCAGTGTAACCGCAACCGATGTGATGGAGGTCATGCTATTTTCCAATATTGGCAGCATTTCTTCGAACTGCTTATACAATTCTTCCTCAATGACTTCTAAGAGATGGTATACATCATGGTAATGCTGATAAAAGGTGCCACGATGTACATCCGCCAACTTACATATTTCCGCTACTGTTATCTTTCCAATGGGTCTTTCCATAAGCAGGCTTAAAAAGCTCTGCTTAATAACTTTCCGTGTATACTTGACTTTCCTGCTCTCGTTCATAAAAAATTCAACCTTCCAATCCGACAAACTATGAGTATCCGTCTTTTTTGTGACATATCGTTAAAAATTGCTTAATGACAAAATGACCATTAGTCGTTATAATGACACTGTGACACATTTGAAACAATTTGTCAATCTGAAAGGAGAATATACTATGTCAAGGGTAAAAGAAATTGCTTATTCGGGCCGGAATCATGGTTCCTTTGAGCAGGAGTGGCTCAGCCATAAAAAAGCTTCCGAATGGTGGTACGCCACAGGCTTTGTTAAAGATGAGGCCGGTAATGAGTATTCTTACCAGTATACCGTAATCAAGGCATCAATTCCGATGATGACCCCCTGGATATCGCACGTAGCGATTACGGACTTTAACAACAAGAAGCACTATTTCACTAAGAAGACAGAAATCAATGACAAAAATGTTGTTGTGGATGAAAATACTGTTAAGTATGGTGAAATGATCTCGCTGACAAAGAACGAGAATGGAATGCATCTCATTGCTAATGGGGACGGATTTTCCTATGACGTATACCTTGATTACGGCAAGGGTGCTTTCTGGCATTGCGACAATGGGTATTTGCTGATGGGCAGTGACTCGTTTACCGACAAGGATAGCACCATATACTATTCGTACCCCAGTATGCCGGCAAAAGGCACCATGACATTAGGCGACAAAACATTTAGTATCACCGGAACTGCATGGTTTGATAAGCAGGGCGGCATTTATAATCTGGTGAACGCCGAGAGGCATTGGGAATGGTTTTCCCTTCGCTTCTTCGATGATGAACAGATCATGCTGTTTTCTTTTCCGCAGCATGATTACGTGGATGGCACTTACATCATGAAGAATACGGCGCAACGTATGAACAACTACACCATCAAATCTCACAAGTACATTGAAGTGGATGGACTGAAATTCACCAGCGGATGGGATGTTTCCATGCCGGGCATCAAGGAAGAAACATATACCATTACGCCCATCATGGAAGGCCAAATGCACAATATGTACTTTGAGGAACTGTGCAATCTTACAAACAGTGCTGGAGAAATTGTTGGAAAGGCATTTGTAGAGCTGCTTCCAGGGGTATGGAACAAGAAGTTTGCTAATAAGCTCATGGACTAACAGGACGAAAAGGAATCTGTAGGCGAAAGCACTCTTGGAATTGCCTTTACAGTCAATCATATTTAGGAGGGATTTAATTATTTTCAGGAAGTTTTTCTCAACAATAAAAAGCCGTTGTTTATGCCAAACCTAACCTGTTAATTAGACGAATGCGGAATGGCGGCTTGTGAAAACAAAGCCGCCATTTCCTTTAAAAGGGTTTTTTATGCAACAAAAATTACTACATCTCTTTATATGTGAGGGGTCACCACCTTGGCAGATGAACATGATTTATTTATCAAAAGAGAAATCGATAAAATATACACAACACATCCTGAATTCGGATACAGGAGAATTGCTGTATGGCTTAAGAAATATAATAATATGACCATAAATAAAAAAGCTGTACTCAGGCATATGAGGGAAATGGGTATACAGGCCATATATCCACGTAAGAATGCTAGTAAGGCAGAATCAGGTCACATTATTTATCCCTATTTGCTTAAAGGACTTGTAATTGGTAGGCCTAGCCAGGTTTGGAGAATTGATATCACCTATGTTCCCATACATAAAAGCTGGCTTTATCTAGCCGCAATTATTGACTGGCATTCACGTTTTGTTGTAAGCTGGGAGATAGATGACAATCTTGAGATTCGTTTTGTACTAAATGCATGTAAGAACGCCTTGAAACAGGCATATCCTGAAATTATGAATGGTGACCAGGGCAGTCATTTTACAAGCTTTAAATATACAAATCTGTTCATTGAGGCTGGCTCCAGGAAAGTCTTAAATATAATACTCCTGCTGAAATATATTTTAAAAGTTAGGATATTTTTACTTCCCAGTAACAAAATCATACTTTCAGATAAATATTACGTCAAGGATGCTGCGCACCATCTAAAGATGGCAAGTCCATGACATAATATTTATCTGAAAGTGAGAAGAATTTGCGGGAAAGTATATTGATATATTTTTTTAGATTTTTGTTTATTGACCTAACTATAAATAGATTAAAAATTTGTCTTGACAAAGGGGTCCACTTTAAAGAATACAAAGACGATGGCTTTACCGGAACAGACGCCGACCGCGATGATTTTCAAAGATTATTGTCCGACATTTGCACCGGGAAAATCAACTGTGTGATTATCAAAGACCTTTCGCGTCTTTCCCGTGACTATGTTGAGGTGGACATCCTGATTGACAGGCTGTTTGTGCAGATGAATGTAAGATTTATCAGCTTGCATGAGCGGATAGACAGCTACAATGACCCGGACAGCGTTTCTAACATGGTTGTGCCGATAACAAACGTAATGAACGATCAATACTGCTATCAGACCTCAAAGAAAATCCGGCAGGTGGTTGACTATAAAAAGCGCAACGGTGAGTTTATCGGCTCCTACGCTCCCTATGGCTACATCAAAGACCCCAACGACAAACACGCCCTGCTTGTAGACCGTGAAGCCGCCGAAGTGGTAAAACAGATTTTTGCCATGTTTCTAAACGGTATGGCGGTTAGGGCAATCGTAAACCATCTGAACGACCACGGCGTTATGTGTCCGTCCCTCTACAAGCAGAGCCAGGGTCTAAAGTATAGTTGCCCCAACGGACAGGCAAAGCCAATGTGGAGTACCATCACAGTCACCAACATGCTGAAAAATCCTGTTTATATTGGGGATATGGCGCAAGGCCGAAACCGTGTCAAGAGCTACAAAATACACAAAATCGAGGCTGTACCCGAAGAAGATTGGATTGTCGTTCAGAATACCCATGAGCCGCTTGTTGACCGGGAAACATTTGAAAAGGTTAAACAACTGTTAAAGCGCGATACCCGCACCGCGCCAAAGCAAAAACAACTATATCTGTTCAGCGGCTTTCTCCGCTGTGCGGATTGCGGCAGGGCAATGTCACGGATAGCAAGCAAGGAATTGTATGTTTACTACCAATGCGGCACATACAAAAGCCTTTCAAAAAAAGCCTGCACCATGCACTCGATTAAAAGTACAAGGCTTGAAGCGGCTACATTGTACGCAATTCGGCAACAGGTACACCTTGCGGTCAGCTATTCCGCTATCGTTTCCCAAATCAACTTGGCCCCGCTTAAAAAGAGCCAGTCTGTGAGGCTCGAACGGTTTGTTGGTTTTCCTAATATATAACGCTCATAGTACCCTTTACACCAAAATCGCCTATTACTATATCTATATTTTAAATTTGCATGTCTATCAAAAATCATTAATGAACTTTTTCCTTTAAGATATCCCATAAACTGTGGTACACTTAATTTAGGCGGTATACTTACAAGCATATGTATGTGATCCCTACATGCATTTGCTTCAATAATTTCTACATCCTTATGTTCACACAATTTTCTTAGTATTACTCCCATATCTGATTTTATCTTTCCATATATTATCTGTCTTCTATATTTTGGTGCAAAAACTATGTGGTATTTACAATTCCACTTAGGTCAGTTTACAAGGAACTACACGCAGACCGTGAAACGGGCTGCTGACAACAAAAGGGCTGCATGTTCTCGCAGAGGGAATATGCAGCCTTTTTTGTTGTGGGGATTGCCCCTTGGCACACAACTTTGCGGAGCAAAGTGTAGTGTGTTATACGCTCTGTAAGCGTTGCCGTGAAAACGCCGTTGCCGCCGTGGAGGGCAAAGGCGTTTTAAGCGGCAGGAAAGCGGGCGGGAATTTGCGGAGTGGAGCCGCAAAGGACAGTCCGCTTTCATCAGCGGACAGGGCGTATATGAAAACCCAAAAGGAATACCGTAAATTAAAATTTATCGACTTCTCGTTATACCCATAAGCTGCTCATGTTGATAAATCAGGTTTAATCCAATTCGTCAACATATTGTTTTGCTTCAACTAAATCCATTTGGGTCTGTTCCCGTATTTTTTTTATTGCCTGGATTGTTTTACCCTCCCGTTTCAACTGAATCACTTGCTCTTTTAATTGATCAGAAACCGAATATGAAGATAAATCCTCATGACCTGTCAGTTTTGCTAATTGATTTAGCCGCTTTTCCTGATTTCGAATCACTTTTTTCAATGTAGAAATTTCGTTATATGCCAGTAGCCCGGCAACAAACACTAATGCAATAGCAGAATATTCCATTATTCTTTTCCTCCCGTTATTATTATAAATTATCAGCAGTTAAAACTGCCCAACAAATTTCTGTTTAGCGCTATTTCCGGGTTAATTATACATCATTTTCATTGCCTTCACAATCCAAATTCTTCGGGCCAACTTGGCCCGAAGTGCCGCAAGGTATCCAGAGGCGTTCCACCTCTGGAACTCCCCCCACTCGCCGTGTGGCAGAGGTTCCCATGTGAAAGGACATGGGAACCTTGCTGTTTAGTGTGGGCTTCTGCTTATGTCAATGGGCTTTTGAGGCATATGCTCCGTTCCGTCCGCTATTCCACATTCCCATTGACAACGCCTTTCGCCGTTTGGTTTTCTCTGTTCTTTGGAGGAGGTCGGGGGTGCGGGGGCAGAGCCACCGAAAAACTAACGATTATCGCAATGTAGCGGAGCCGATTTTGCAGTAGAATGGAGCGGACGGCAACGGGGCGGTACTTTTTTTCTATGGTGTCCCTCGCCAGATTGACATAGGCGTTTAGGTTCTGTACTTGCATACTGGCAATGCCGTCCACATAAATCTCAATGTCGGCCAGCAGCTTCACAAAATCCTTATGCGCCGCCATTTCACAAAGAGGCCGGGTGTTGATTGCCCCGCTTTTCAATAGGTCTATCATGCCATCACTCAAACGCAGGTCTGCAAGATCGGCGTTTGGGTGTTTTTTGTTTTCTGTCAGCCCCAACCAGGTAATCGGCGGACACGCTGTAGAATTTCGCCAGCGTCACAATTCTGGTGTGGCTGATGTCCTTGTAATCCTCTGTTTCATAGCTGCCCAAAGCGGATTTTGAAATGCCTGTCCGCTGTTCCAACTGCTCCAGCGTAAGGCCCCGTTCCACCCGCAAATCCTTTAACCGTTCCTGTATCGTCAAGGCCACATTCATAACCGTATCCTCCTTTCCCTGCTTCAGTTTTCTGCCTGTTCTCATTATACCATACCTTTCCACAAGCATGGAATTTTTTCATTTTCGGCCCGTTTTCCAACCTTGTGGATATACGGGAGGGGCGGTCAAAAAAGTATACACTTGAGTTAGTTCATCGATGGACAATACAAGTGAATGACCGTCCGAAAGGGATACCACCCGCAGGGGAAGCACTGCCATGAACCGCACTTCGGGCCACGTTGGTCCGAAGTTGCTGGGGAGCGTGCCAATGCAGGAAATACGCCGCAGGAATGGGGCAGGAACGGCTTTCGGGAAAAACGGCAAAGGACAATGAAAACGGAGGATACCCATGAGAGATAAACTAAAGCCAATCGAGCGCAGGCCGGACGGCTCTCTGCCCCGCATGACGCCGGGACAGCGCAAGAGGGTCAACGCCCTGATACGCCGGGAGTGCTGCAATTACGATAACGGCAACTGCCTTATGCTGGACGATGGGGAGGAATGTGTCTGCGTCCAAAGCATTTCCTATTCCGTCTGCTGTACATGGTTCCGCCATGCGGTTCTGCCGCTGGAAACAGAGTTTTTCCATAGCGGTGATGTGAAGCGGTGCGCCGTTTGCGGGGCGGCTTTCGTCCCCGGCTCCAACCGGGCAAAATACTGTGAAGTCTGTGCCAAAGAGGTACACCGCAAGCAGAAGAACAAAAGCAATCGAAACAAACGGAACAAAGCGGACAAATAAGGGCTGGAAAAGCCCGGTATCACAAGGTTTCTGGAAGCCGTTCCGGGGTGGGCTGTATGTTTGTACTCCCACCCCGGAAAACAGGCTTCTAACCGTCACCGAAGGGAGGATTGATAGATATTGCCGCAACACGCAATCTTACGCTTTGAAAAGCACAAGGGCAACCCGGCAAGGCCGCTGGAAGCCCACCACGAACGCCAGAAAGAACAGTACGCCAGCAACCCGGACATAGACACCAGCCGGAGCAGGTACAACTTCCATATCGTAAAACCGGAGGGACGCTATTACCACTTCATTCAAAACCGTATCGAACAGGCCGGGTGCCGCACCCGCAAGGACAGCACTCGGTTTGTGGATACCCTGATAACTGCCAGCCCGGAATTTTTTAAGGGGAAATCCCCAAGAGAAACGGCGGCGTTTTTCCAGAGGGCGGCTGACTTCCTTATCCAGCGGGTAGGCCGGGACAATATCGTGTCGGCGGTGGTACATATGGACGAGCGAACGCCCCATATGCACCTCACCTTTGTACCGCTGACGGAGGATAACCGCCTATCTGCCAAAGAGATTTTAGGCAACCGGGCCAGCCTATCCAGATGGCAGGACGATTTTTACGCTTACATGGTGGAGAAATACCCGGAATTGGAGTGTGGAGAAAGCGCATTTCAAACAGGTCGTAAGCATATCCCGACACGATTATTCAAACAGGCCGTTTCCCTCTCCAAACAGGCAAGAGCCATTGAAATGGCGCTGGACGGTATCAATCCTATCAACGCCGGAAAGAAAAAGGAGGAAGCCCTCACCCTGCTGAAAAAGTGGTTCCCGCAGATGGAAAATTTCAGCGGTCAGCTTAAAAAATACCGGGTTACGATTGACGATTTGATAGCGGAAAACAAGAAGCTGGAAGTCCGGGCCAAAGCCAGCGAAACAGGCAAGGCTGGAAAGTGAACTACATAATATCCAGCGTCTTGTTGACCGTATCCCCGCCGATATTCTGGAACAGGTACGGCGGGAACAGAAAATCAATACAAAGGCAAGGTGATGATTTTAGTAAATACTTTTCGCCGCAATGAGCGGCTTGTACCTTGAAAATTTCATATGGAAAAGGAGAGCCTATGGAGCATATCAACTACAAAAAAGAAACCGAAACCGTTTCTTTTCAGGGAAAGAAAATCATGCTGGAAAACCTGACCCCCATTTTTACGCCAAGGCAGGAAGCGGCAAAACGCCGGGAGCTGGAACAACAGCTTTATGAGGTGTTCCGCAAATACGCAGACAGGCGGCAGGAATCCGGGGAGTAGGACTTTACAACATTGATTTGCGGGGCTGCTGGCGGTATAATAAAACTGTCAGCAGCTCCGTTTCTTTTTTAAGAAAAGGAGCTACGAAATGAACAATCGAATAGACGCTATCTATGCAAGACAATCGGTTGACAAAAAGGACAGCATATCCATTGAAAGCCAGATTGAGTTTTGCAAATACGAACTGAAAGGCGGTAGTTGCAGGGAATACACAGACAAGGGTTTCAGCGGCAAAAATACAGACCGTCCGAAGTTTCAGGAGATTATCCGGGACATCAAAAAGGGACTGATTGCAAAGGTCATCGTTTACAAGCTCGACCGTATCAGCCGTTCCATTCTGGATTTTTCGGGCATGATGGAATTGTTCCAGCAGTACAACGTGGAGTTTGTGTCTTCTACCGAAAAGTTTGATACCTCTACCCTGATGGGGCGGGCCATGCTCAATATCTGTATCGTGTTCGCCCAACTGGAACGGGAAACAATCCAGAAGTGGGTACAGGACGCTTACTACTCCCGGAGCCAGCGGGGCTTCAAGATGGGCGGCAGACCGCCCTACGGCTTTCATTCGGAGCCAATCAAAATGGACGGTATCAACACAAAAAAGCTGATAGCGAACCCGGACGAAGTGGAGCATATCCGGCTGATTTTCGAGATGTACGCCGACCCGAAAACCTCCTACGGGGATATTACCCGGCATTTTGCCCAGCAGGGAATTTTGTTCTACGGCAAGTAACTGATACGCCCCACGCTGGCGCAGATGTTACGCAACCCGGTTTATGTACAGGCAGACCTTGACGTATATGAGTTTTTCAAAAGTCAGGGGACAATTATTGTCAATGACGCTGCCGACTTCACAGGCACAAACGGGTGCTATCTGTATCAGGGGCGGGACGTAAAGGCTTGCAAGAAAAATGACCTGAAAGACCAAATGCTGGTGCTGGCTCCCCATGAGGGAATTGTTCCCGCCGACACATGGCTTGCCTGCCGCAAGAAGCTGATGAACAACATGAAAATCCAGTCTGCAAGAAAGGCTACCCATACATGGCTGGCGGGGAAAATCAAATGCGGCAACTGCGGTTATGCCCTTATGAGTATCATTAACCGAGTGGGGACGCAATATCTCCGCTGTACCAAACGGCTGGACAACAAAAGTTGTGTCGGGTGCGGCAAGATTTTCACCGCCGAATTGGAAACCCTTGTGTATCAGCAGATGGTAAAAAAACTGGAAAGCTATAAGACGTTGACAGGACGGAAAAAAGCGATAAAGGGCAACCCGAAAATCACCGCTTTGCAGGTGGAGCTTGCACAGGTGAACACCGAAATTGAAAAGCTGGTGGATAGCCTGACCGGGGCAAACAATGTCCTGCTCTCCTATGTGAATGTGAAGATTGCGGAACTGGACAGCCGTAAGCAGGCTCTTGTCAAGGAGATTGCGGAACTGACGGTGGACACCATATCCCCGGAACAGGTGCAGCAGATTTCCGGCTACTTGGACGCATGGGAAACCGTAAGCTTTGACGATAAGCGGCGGGTGTTGGATTTGCTGGTTACTACCGTGGAAGCCATCAGCGAAAAGATGAACATTACATGGAAAATCTGACGGGCAACACATCACCCGTCAGACCCTTACCCTGTGTAGTCCCTTGTAAACTGTACTTTGCTGTGTGCTAAACTACTATTGTCCATTTGGGACACACCTCCAATATATTTTAGTTGTGGTTGGCAAACCCACTTCTATTTTATATTGGAGTTTTTCTTTTTTCTACTCATAGCTATAAGCTTTTCGGAACCACAGGTAAAACCCAACATCATAAACTTAAGAACTCTTTAGTATTCACATTGACATTTTTTATTGAATAAAGTGTTAATTAATTATTTGAAATCAAAAAAAGAGCAAAAGGATCCTATTTCAATAAAGATAGATTTTTTGCTCTTTTAAAAACTACTTTTGTGGTTATTCTGATATTTGTTAGAAATATTATGCTTCCTATCTTGACTTTTAAGATTTCTTATGGGAACAACATATTTTTCTATGGATTTTGTAATTGGATTAATTTTTCCTCTCTAATTCTATCATTTGGTTCAATTAACAATTTTATAAATTTTTCTTTAAATAGTCCTATCGCTATATTTTCATTGATCCTGATAGGATACTTATATTTACGCTTCTCTGTTTCTTTTTCTATAGTTTTATTTGATGAATGTAAGATGTCCTGTATCATGTTGTAAACAACTATTTGTGCCCAAAAGTCTTGATATACATATAATGCTGCTTTTCCTGTAACACTTTCTAGCTTCATTTTATTCTTCAGGGTATGATATTTTTTTCAATTTCCCATCTCTTAAAATATAGATTCTCTATTTCTTTTCCACTGAATTCAGTCGGGAGATTTGTCATCAGTGCAAGTTCATTTCCAGATGGTAATTTGGATAAAACAATCCTCGATGAAGTATACTTTTTTACCCTTAATTCCTCCACAATTTCAGGATGATTCTTTTTTATTTTTGTTAGCCTTGGATTTGTATGCGTAAGCTTTACAACTTTATCTTCTGTAATCATAAACTCCCGTTCTTTTTTATAATCATTGCTGGATAGTCTAAACAAATACTGAACTCCATTTTTCTCTAAAAAGTGAATTAATTCTATTGACGGATATCCACGGTCAAATACAACAATAAAATTTGTATTCGGCAGTATCTTTCTTATGGCATTAATATTTTTCTTTGCTAGCTCACTTTCACTTGTTTTAATAGAATCTATTTGCAAATCTAAAAAGAAATGATTAAATACATCAAATATACTACTTACCAAAGCTCTTACTTGACCTTTGGAATATTATTACCACATTCTCCAAAAAATGCTCTATTTTCATCAGAATTTGGGACTTCTGCTTTACTTCCGTCAACAGCAAACACTAGATGATTATTCCATAATATTGGTTCGGTAGAGTGATAAAAATCTTCAAGGTATTCCTTGTTCAAAAATGAAAAAACTTTGTAGTTTAGTTTCTTACGTTGTTGCAAATATCCCTGTTTTGAAATACTCATATGGCATGCTCCTTTTTGAGTAAAGTATTGGTGGAGTTCTATTGCTATGGTTAATCCTTTCTTAGAAAGTGTACATAAGATAATATCTGAAAGAGGCATTTTTCTTTTTCTGATAAAACTATTTTGTTTATCTAGATGTGCATATGTTCTTACAATATCTGAATTAATAGAGTCAATCATCTTTTTAAATCTATTAATATAGGTGTTAAACATATAACCACCCCTATTCCTATTTTAATGCATATATAAAAATAAGAAAACCTGATAAACAAATCAGCAAGTAAAATACAAATCTATAAAAATAGTTTATCTTATTTTGTTTGATTTGCCTACATATATTCTTCTGTTTTTTAAGTGGCTTCAAGAGGTGGAAAGCTATTTTTGTCTATTAGATAATAAGTGGGTTCCACTACCAACGTTGTCTAATTCATTTTCTCTTATAAGAGTAACAAAAGCCTGCTGAGGGATATTAAGAATCTTACTTGCAGAAGTTACAAATTCACTTACAAGTTGTTCTTTTTGCTCTTTCGTAATTTTTGGACCTTCAATTGTTATAACTGGCATAAAATCACTCCTCAAATATAATCTATAAGAATATATTATATAGATTTAAATAACTAAAGTAAATGGAAGTAATGTTTAAAATTTAAGGTACTAATCTAATTAAGTAGGTAATATGAAAGCTTTGTAATGAAATTAAACACCGGAGATGAATAATCCCCAGTGTGGTGAAAAAGCAATGGCTATATTCATAAAGTAAATAGAAAACATAAAGATTTTTTGTATGAGGAAAGCTTCATACAAATATAAGGTATGTAAGATTAGATTTATTATACTGGGAATAGGAGGGATGAGTAGAGTTTTTATTTTGATGAACTTTTCAAAGCAGCTGAAAGTGCATGTAATCAGCTTGTAGTTACTAACATGTCAACATTTAAGGACCGAATCAAAGTAATACTAGTTGGAGAATGTTTAGGCTTTTGAGTTTAAAGCTGTATAATATATTAGAAAAATATCTGTCATAATAATAAGTACTTTCATTTGTAATATATCTATGGCCCTGAGGTTAAATGGGTTCCAATGAGGGAAACTGTAAATAAAATTAAACTGCATGTGCATATGTTAAAGGTAGACACTGGGTAAACTGGTTCTTATTTTTTTTATATTCATGAAAGATTTTAAAGTTAGACATATTGACTTAAAAATAGCTCTTTAAAATATACTTAGAGTAAAGGATATAATTAGAGTCAAAAGACTATAATTATATCTAATTCTAAGGTTTATAAATGATAAAATAAGTATTTGGTAAATACCAAGTACTTATTTTTCATATTAGATTAAATCACATAATGTTTTGACAACTAATATATGTAATTAATATATAATAATTATATAGGGATTGAGATTTTAAATGTAGAATACATAATTGAATGGCTAAGGATTATTTTCTATTTTGTTCATACAATGGTAAAATTTATTACAAACAGTTAATAAATATGACATTAAACTATAATAAATACTATATATAATTATAAGTGTCCTAAGAAAATAATCTTAGAGAAAAGAAAAATAACTATTTGAAAGGATGAGTGTAATGTATGATTTCCCAAATGCTACTATAGTTTATAGTACAAATAGATTAGAAGATTTAGAAAGTAAAGTAAAAGAAATTAAATTTGAACATAAAAGGCTAAATAGAAATTGCGAAATTGAAGTAATACCAAAACCTGATCCAGGATTGATTACGTTTGATGGATATACTAATATTCAATTTCAACTTTCTATATATATTAGACATTTAAGCGTTAATTAAAAATAAATCCTAAAAACATTCAAGTAATGGTAATTACCAAACTAGTGTTTGTAGTTGCAGGACACTTAAAACTCAAATGCAACTGCCACAGGATAGTATATAGTTTAGACTCCTTTAAAAATAATATTGCATAAAAATAAGCACTCGTTTAGGGTGCTTATTTTTATATCTTTTAACATATGCATAATGATGTCATAACAATTAATCGATATAATACATAATATAGTATTATATTCCAAAGCATTGAAGATATTTAGACCAGTGTCTGTGGTTGCAGGGCACTATAAATTTGAATGCAACCATCACTGTCTAACTCTAAATTCAATATAAAAAATAAACTTTTTAGCACAAAGCAGGCATCCGTTATTTTAGGATGTCTATTTTTTTAAAAAGTTCAGTTGAGAGAAGTGAGAGCAATGATAGTTCAAGAAATATTCAATATCTCTTAATATTTCACATAGAAAAACATTAATATACCACTGGAATAACATGGGTGCTGCATTAAATCGTCATAAAGGATAACTAGAATATTAATTATAGCAGCTGCAGTAAATATTTTAAATTCAGGAGGTAATGAAAATGTTAAAAATGAAGTATAAAATAATTTCAGCAGTAATGCTTGCGGCACCATTGTTAATCAATACAGGAATTGGAACAACCGTCAGTGCACATTCTGCCAGCAACAAACCTGGGGTGGTTTGTAAGTCCAAATATAAAACACCTGCCAAACCAGTGAAGAAGGTAGTAAACAAGCATAAAGTTAAGGCATCAAATACTAAACCAGCACCAAAAGTAGTACATTCAGCATCAAATGCTAGAAGATAGCAGTATTGTAATATGAATAAGCCTATTGGGATTTTCTCGGTAGGCTTATTTTATAAAATTAACAGGTATATAGAATTCTGTGGAGAACTCTTATTATAAGAGTTACTAGCACAAATTTATTAAAGAAAAGAGGAGGATAACGATTGCATAATGGAACAATATTTAATATAATGAAAAAATACGTGTTAATCATTTTATTAGTTGTTGGATTTGCATTTTTATTTCATAACTATGTTTTTGCCAGAGTAACTGTGACGGGGCCGTCTATGCAACCCACGTTCAATAATAAAGATGTGATATTCGTAGAGAAGATTAGTACGAAAATAGGAAATATAAATAGAGGGGAAATTATTATTTTTGATTCTAATAATGAAAATAATGATATCTATATAAAAAGGGTAATAGGCATAGCTGGTGATAAAATTAATATAAAAGATGGAAAAGTCTATTTAAACGGGCAAATACTTACCGAAAGTTATCTTCCACAAGGTACTATTACTAAAGCCAATTCTTCTACTACAGAACATGTTGTGCCTAAAGGATATATTTTTGTGTTAGGAGATAATAGAGGGAATAGCACTGATAGTAGGATACTTGGCCTGATAAATATAAAAGATGTAAAAGGGCATGTGATTTTAAGGGCATATCCTTTTAAAAATATTAGTACATTTTAACTTGAATAATAATTAAAAATAAAGAGTATCAAAGTGCCAGAAGTTTCATATGGTAATAAAACATCATAAGTTAATTTCAAGTTGAAGGATTTAATCATAAAAAAAGAGAGCTTCTTGCTCTCAAATTCTTTCCCACATATCCAAAAACCAGTCTGCTTTTTCTTTACCCAAGGTACTTAATAATTCCATATACACTCCAGGCTCTCTAAAATTTTTCTCCATTTCTTGGAATGCCATATCATATATCCTGCTAAATAACTCCTCCTCAAACATAGGACTATTATCCATCCAACCATCCCCCTTTTTACTTTAATTATATCCAATCCAAAGAACTTGTAAAGCCTATTTAGATCAAACTACTTTTAGTAATACATTTGACTTACCAATGAAACCTATAGTTTTTCCGTTTTTGTATCTTTGATTCTGAAAGAAATAATAAATCCAATTATAGAAAGCACCAGAGCAAAATAAAATCCGTAATGGGAACCATTTATGAATGCTTCTGATTCATTTTTACCACCATTGGAGAAATACGAAGTTTGCCCCATACCAAGCAAGCATGTGGCAATTGCAGTACTGATAGCACCGACTATCTGCTGCATTGTATTTATAATGGTACTTCCATCCCTTGACAGATTCCCTGGAAGTGCATTCAGTCCGCTGGTTTGAGCTGGCGCCATTGCCAGTGGAATACCAATCATTAAAGTGATATGGCAAAAAATTATGTAAGCAGCAGAACTGTTGGATGATGTAAAGAGCAACAGAATTGTGCCCATAATGGAAATAGAGAATCCAATTTTGACAAGATATTTCGCTCCGAACTTGTCATAAAGTTGCCCAGAAAGATAGGAAATAAAAGCATTGATCAACCCTCCTGGAAGCAAAACCAAGCCAGCCGTAGCTACTGGAATCAACAGCCCGTTCTGAATATATTGCGGTAGCAAATACAAAGCCGATAATACAATGCCGAAATTTACCATTACCAGTATTGATCCTGTTCGGAATCTTGAAACCATCAACGCTTTTAAATCAAGAACTGGAGTTTCCATGTGAATTTGCCTTTTTGAGTAAAGTATAATGGCAATGATACCAATTGTCAGTGCCAGAATGACTGGAACTGAGAATCCAAATTCACTGGACAGACTAACGCCAAGCACTATACCCCCAAAACCAATAACAGAAGTTAAGCAGGATATTCCGTCAATTTTCGGTTTGGTTAGCTTATAAGGATTCACCATATAGATTACTGAAAAAATCATAGCAACTGCTAATATAATAACAAGGGAAAAGAAAATCCAGCGCCAGGAAAACATTCCTAATAAGGTTCCGGAAAGAGTTGGTCCAATTGCTGGTGCAAACATAACCACCAAAGAGGCTACCCCCATAGCAGAGCCAATTTTATTTGGAGGAAAAACTTCCAAAATCACTGAAAACATCATTGGAAGAATCATTCCAGTACCAATTCCCTGAATCATACGGCCAGCCAGAAGAAGTCTAAAATCAGGTGCAAAACCGCTGATAAGAGAACCAATCATAAATGCTCCTAAAGCAAAAATTGTTAGTTTTCTCACAGGAAAACATTTCATCAGTAGACTGGTAAAGGGCAGAACGAGTCCAATTACAAGCATATAACCAACTACAAGCCATTGGGCAATTCCCGCGCTGATATGAAAAGCATCCATTAATTGTGGAAGTGCAATATTTAGAGATGTTTCACTGAACATACCACTAAATGCACCTAAATATAGTCCTAACATAACCAGATAGGGATGTTTTACATCTACTCTGGCCTTTAAAAATATCTGCTTTTGTATCATAATATTGAATTACCTCCTTAATTTCTTATTACATTGTTATATTTAGACCAGTCTATATATTAGAATCAGAAATTAACCGGAAATATATTAATTTTGATTCAACAAAACATCTATAATATTACTAATCGTTAAAAGTGGAATAGTATCTTTTCTCGTAACAGAGATAGTAATAGCTCCTTCAATCATTATCTCAATGGCCATACTTAATTCTTCAGCTTTTTGTTTTGAAAATCCATTTTGAACTAATTTATTAGCATACACATAACTTAGTGATGTAAACACACTTTTACAAGCTTCTCTCAAGTGTTCATTTGAAGAATATGTTTCTAAAGCTATTAAACTTACCGAGATATCTTGAAGTTTATTTTCTTTTTCTAAATCATTTATTATATTATTTATTAAGTATTTTATGGCTTTAATTGGATCTGAATATTTATTCAGAGTAGTTTCTAATCTTTCTATTATAGATTTGCTTGCCAAGCTAATTGCTTCTAATGCTAATTGTTCTTTGCCATCTGGAAAATAGTAATAAAGAGAGCCTTTAGGCGATTTGCTTTCTTTTAATATTTCATTTAAGCCTGTAGCATTAAATCCTTTAATTTGAAAAAGTTTTGAAGCTGCTTTAATTATTTTTTCTCGTGAATCGGTTTTATTACTCATCAAGTAAGTTTCCTTTCATATTTGCTATATCAACCAGTCTACATATTATACATATATTGAAGTATTAAGTCAAGTCAATATTTAGCATGCTTTATAGTAAAATAGATATAAAAATATTTTTGATGTATATAAATTAAATAAATATTTTCGATAAATGCTGGAAATTATAAATATTAGTGTAAATAGGAGGCAATAAAAATGTCAGATAAAAAATGTAATATAAATAATACTATCGAAAATATAAAAAATCTACTGGGAGAACAAACTGAATTAGTAATAAGAGAATTACTTATTGGAAATAAAAATTTTTTAGAGGCTGCGGTTGTTTATGTGAATGGATTGACTGATAAAAATATAATGGACAGAGATATACTGAAGCCATTGATGCTAAATGTTAATGAGGACTTTGGGAACATGGAAAATATAGAAGACTACATACACAAAAAGTATGTTGCAGTTAGCGATACTTATGTTGAAACAGATATAAATAAAGCTGTAGATGACATTAAAAGAGGGAAAACTATATTATTAATTCAAGATTCTTGTAACTTTATCGTAATAAATACTGTCGGTGGAGTCTATAGGTCTATAGATGAACCAGAAAATGATACTTCCTTAAGGGGACCAAGGGAAGGTTTTGTAGAAAATTTAGATACAAATATAAGTATATTGCGGAGAAGAATAAAGGATAGAAGTTTAGCAACCCAGAAATTTGTATTGGGAAGAAGGTCACAGGCAGATCTTGTAATTATGTATATAGATGATATAGTGGATAAACAGTTTTTAAAAATAATAAAAGATAAAATAAAGACTATAGATATAGATTCTATTCAGGCAAATAGTTCTATTGAGCAGTATATAGAAGAACACCCTTATAGTATTTTTCCACAGACTATTGGATCGGAGAGGCCAGATGTAATAGAGGCAGCTTTAATGGAAGGTAAAATAGCTTTTTTGCTATCAGGTACACCTTATGTTACAACCTATCCTTCTATATTCATAGAGTTTTTTCAAACTGTAGAAGATTATTATGGCAGAACTCTGCAGGCATGGTTTACAAGAGTGTTAAGATTTATAGCTGCTTTTGTAGTAATAAGTTTTCCTGCAACTTATATAACCTTCGTTAAATTTAATCCTGAACTCATACCCGGTGAATATATTCAATCTCTTATATTATCTGCACAGGGTATAGTATTAACTCCATTTATGTCTTTATTAATTATGCAATTAACAATAGAATTTTTACGGGAAGGAGGACAGAGACTGCCAGGTAAAATAGGGCAGACTGTTAGTATGGTAGGAGGTATTATAATTGGTGATGCTGCTCTTGAGGCAAAAATCGTAAGTCCAACTACTTTGCTCATTGCAGGAATTACTACTGTTGCTTCTTTTGTAATATCCAATTACCAGATGTCTGTTGCAATAAGGGCTTTATCTTACCCTATGTTAATACTTGCAAATTGGCTTGGAGTTCTTGGAATAGTCATAGGATGGTTTTCTATATTAGCTTATCTATGTTCTATGGAAAATTTCGGAGTTCCCTATTTTGCTTTTCATAAAAGTGATATGAAAGATATATTTATAAGGTCACCTATATGGAAGATGAATAAAAGACCTGAAGCTATCCCACATAATGATCCCACAAGACAAAGTGATTTTAGGGGTGGTAAAGAATGAATAAGGTTCAGAATACCTTCTTAACCCCAAGTCAATTTATATTTATACTAAAATCAGCCATTATAGGTATTGAACTTATGCATTTACCTAACAGTGTTATAAAAATTGCAAAACAGGACAGCTGGATTAGCTGTATACTGGGAACAATATATCCTTTATATGTAGTTATTATAGCAAATTATATGTGTAAAAAGTTTCCTGAAGATAATATACTGACATTGAGTAAAAAATGTTTTGGAAACCTCTTGGGAACTATTTTGAATATTGTTTTTATATCCTTCTTTTTATTTGTGCTGACATCATCGTTTTCCGGACATGTCAATCTATCTAAGGTATATTCAACTCCTTTTCTTAAATCCTATCAGATTATTTTAACTACTTTAATTCCCATAGCCTACATTGCCTATAAGGGTATAAAACCTCTTGGAAGGTTAGCTGAAGTAGGTTTTTATTTGACTGTGGGATTAATTATTCTTCCTGTAGCTGTTTTTGCATATGGAAGTTTTTTAAATCTGATGCCTGTGTTTGGTTCAGGGCTAACTGATATATTAAAAGGTTCAAAAGAGACTATTTTTGCGATGTCTGGTATGGAAATTATATTTCTTATTTATCCTTTTTTACAGGATAACAAAAAATTATTAAAATGTGGTATATGGGCTACTGCTATTATAGGATTTATTTATACATGGGCTATTTTTGCAACTGTTTATTACTTGGGCATTGAAACTCCTCCAAAGTATTTATGGCCTATCTTGACATTAGTCGATAGTGTACATATACCTATTATAAATAGTTTTAGGTTTATATTTATATCTTTATGGTCTCTGGTAGAATTTAAATGCCTAGCTACCTATTATTTTGCAGTTTCTTACGGTTTAAATCAATTAGTGAAAAAGATACCTGCCGAGGCATTTGTTTTGATTCTATATCCTGTAATTATTGCTATAACTATGCTATATGAAAGCCCAACAAAAAGAATAGAGTATACATATAAACTAACTGTTATTTATGTAATATTTACATTAACATATATTTCTGCGGTAGCAATTTTAATTCATTTTAAAAAAGGTGATTCTTTATAAAAAGGCCTAAGTTTTTTTAATTCATATTTCTAGGGGAAGAATGACTAAAATAATCTTCTATCCTCTAGGATAATACATAATTACTAAAACGCCAATAAGTGCAATAGCTCCTCCTATTAAGTCAAACTTATCTGGAATAACGTTATCTATTTTCCATCCCCATAGGATTGAAAGAACAATAAATATTCCTCCATATGCTGCATATACTCGTCCAAAACTAGCACTTGGAGGTTGTAATGTTGGTATTACTCCATAAACTACTAAGAATATGGCTCCAGCTAAACCATACCATATACTTTTACCATTTCTTAACCATAACCATATAAAATATCCTCCGCCTATTTCAAATACACCTGCTAATACAAAATAAAATATTTTTTATTAAGCACAGTAAAAAGAATCTGGCAAGGTATTCTAGTTTTAAAGGATACAGAAAATTCAGCAGGAGTGTTATTAGGAAATGTGAAAATTAAATGGCAAAGTATGAAGAATAAGATATCAAAATTGAAAATCACACAAGAACCAGTCTTGTGTGATACAAATAGTCTATTTTAATTTTTTCTCATAGCTTTCAACCATTTTTTTAACCATCTGACCACCTATAGAAAAAACTTGCTCTTTAGAATCATGAGTTTTATTATATTTGGCTAATTCCTCTGCAGATTCAATTTTTAATTTTTCAAGGCCTTGTCGGGCTTCTGGTACTAATATTCTATTTTTTCTAGACAAAGAAACCATCTCCTTTTTGATTATTTTGTGTATTTAAAATAATTATATACAAGTCGTATGAATGGGTATAGATTTGTTTTTCACATAAAACCTATTCCGGTTACCTTTAAAGATATAATTAATTACGATGAACAATGTAAGGCAACTATTTATCTATATCTAAATTCATAATTAATATTACAATATTTGTATATTTTAAAATGCGATTTCCAAAATATGAAATTTATAAATTGATTTTAAAACATAAAAGCTCTGGGGTTGCCAGAGCTTTTATAAATTAGAACCAATGAGTGACATTAAAGTATTATTATGAGCATTAATCATTATACCCAACTCACCACATTTTATAATTATTTTCTAAATATTCATCTAATTATTCAGGATATTTTTTATAGAAATGTACAAACTTTAAATATGGCATTAAATAGTGCCATTGTGAGAGAGGTGTTTATTATGGCACGTAACAATAATAATTTAGTAGTATCAGAGGCTAGAGCAGTCCTATATAAGTTTAAGATGGAGTCAGCTAAAGAGGATGAAGTAAACTTAAAGGATAGCTACAATGGAAATTTAACTGCCAGAGAAGATGGAGCAGTGGAGAGAAATATGGCTAAGAAAATGGTTAAAGCTTAGAAATAGCAATGTGATAGAAGCCTGTACTTTGATTAGGGTGCAGGCTTTATGTTGTTATTGTATGAAATTACATTAAATAATTATTAAATCTTTTTCTTTAAAGAAAAGGAATTTTTTCTTTTTTGGAGAAATATTAATTTAGATATATTATTATAGGAATATTATCTATACAACCATCCCCTTTTTATAATTATACGTAATTCAAAAATCTTGTGAAGCCTATTTAATACAAAACATCTATATTAATACATAACGTGTAAATCAATGTAATTCGCTAAAACCCCTATATATATACAGTTTTTATGCTAAAATTTACCCTATAGTATAACTTTAATGGGGGTGACTACATGAGTACAAGGT
Organism: Clostridium kluyveri DSM 555; assembly: GCF_000016505.1. Lineage (NCBI taxonomy): Bacteria > Bacillati > Bacillota > Clostridia > Eubacteriales > Clostridiaceae > Clostridium > Clostridium kluyveri. The sequence continues at coordinate 2,918,407 of NC_009706.1, read as the reverse complement.
GCAGAAAATGTATATTTAAAGATTTAGACGGGGGAAAATATCCTTGTAATGATTGCACTGAAATTATGGATATGAACAGTACGAAATGTACTGTAAATCATTTTAAACCAATAGTTGAATATAATAAGAACGTCAGGCCTAAAGAGCGGTTAGAGCAAAAATTAAACGAGATATTAACTCTTACAAATAAGAAAATGATTTATGCGGAATATGAAGATCTGGAAGATGGAAACATGATGATAACAGCTTTTTTAAAGTCTGGAAAGTATATAGAAGCATACCAAATAGTTGATACAGGAGAGGAATTAGTTCAAAATGTAGTTTTGCTGAACAAGGAATTGTTGCAAAAAATAAATAAGATGTAGTAAAGAGGAGATTTAGTATTCTCCCTCTATCTTAGATTCAAGATAAGTACAGGAGTATAAATTTTTTTAGTTTAAATCCATTAGGAAGATTATTATTTCCTTATTTAGTGTATGATATTTACATAGAATACACCAATAAATTACATTTTGAATATAATAATTAAGTAAATAATAAAATGGAAGATGATCAAATAATGATATGTCCTTTCTGCAATTTATGGGACGGTTACTGGAGACAATATCGCATTAATACTGAAACAGCCATACAAAATGCACTGCAAAGAGTACCTGGACAGGTGCTAAGAGTTGAAATGGATGTGGAGGATGGTCTCTTGGTTTATGAAATTCACATTAGAACTACTAATGGAATGGTATATGAAGTTACAATAGATGCTAATACTGGAGAAATACTTGAGGTAGATAGGCAGGATGATTAATTTGAGAGCTCTATGCAGAGCTCTTTTTTCATATATAAAACAAGCGGATAAAACAGGTGATGATAATATAGACATATGGAAATAGAAAATACCAAACAAGGAATAAGGAGAGGAGGTGTAAAGATTGGATAAAATAGTTTGTTTAGTTGGGGAAAGTGGAAGCGGTAAGTCCACTATAACAGAACTGCTTGAAAAGGAGGGATATAACTATATACAATCTTATACAACCAGAAAGCCGCGCTTTGAAGGCGAAAAAGGGCATATATTTATTGGAGATTCTAATATAGCATATATCAATGGAACTATTTCCAAAAATGAATTGACAAGTGATGTAATAGCTTATACATTCTTTAACGGAAATCATTATTGGGCTACTAAAGAACAATATCAGGGGAAAGGGATAAGTGTTTATATAATAGACCCTTCTGGAGTTAAATATTTAAAAGAAAAGGTAACGGATGCTGAAACTGTAGTTATATATTTAAAATGTGATAAAGAAGTAAGGCTGTTAAGGATGTTAAAAGAAAGAGATCCTAAAGCTGTAAGAGATAGATTGAAAAATGATAGAGAAGTTTTTAAAATAATTCAATGTGATTATGTAGTAGATTCTAATAGAAAGGTTGAAGAAATTTTGGAAGATGTAAAAAGTATTATTGGGGGAGAGATATTTAGTATTGAATAAAAATATTTGGGAATATTAACTTTGACAGTTATTTTTATATTTGGAGGTTACATAAATGGGAAGCACCACAAAAACGCCATTAGTTTCATCGGAAATATCAGCTATTTGGAACTCTTATATAGGTGAGAGTCTAGTTGCACATATAATTGAATATTTTTCTAGCAGAGCCGATGACAATGAAATTGGTTATATGTTACAACATATCTTGAGGTTATCTAATAAGCGTATCAAAATATTGACTAATTTATTTAACCAAGAAAAACTCCCTTTACCAGAAGCTTTTACAGATAGTGATGTTGATGTAAATGCTCCACGTTTATTTACTGACATTCTCTACCTGCAGTATGCAGCATATGAGGCAAGAGCATCAGTCCGTAGTTATAGTGTGATTTTAAGTCGTGTAACACGTTCTGATATTAGAGAGTACTTTTCAAAATGCATTGAAGAAAGTATTGATGTTTATAATAGAACGGCAGAACTGGGCTTGTCAAAGGGTATTTTTATTAAAGCACCTCAGGTAGAAGTATCTAAAAAAGTTCAATATATAAAAAGTAAAAGTTTTATTTTAGATATGCTTGGAAAAAAGAGAGCTTTACTTACAGATGAAATAGCAGACATTGTTTCTATTGCGAATGATACGGTGATAAGAAAGGCTTTAATAATTGGTTTTGGTCAAGTATGTAAAAATAAAGAGGTCTCTGATTATATATCAAGAGTTATGGCTCTTGCAAATAAACAAAATGATGGACTTAATTCATTCTTAATAGATGAAGGTATTCCAATTGGAATACCTTCAGATTCATATGTAACTGATTCAACAATTTCACCATTCTCAGATAAAATTATGTTAAATAAAATTCTTATAATGTATAGGTTAAAGATAAATAGCATAGGTATAGCACTAGCGAACATAATGAGAAGTGATTTGAAGGTTACTTACAGGAAATATCTAGACGAGTCTATGGAATATTCTAAGGATGGTATGGATATAATGATTGATAATGGATGGCTTGAACAGCCTCCACAAGCAATAAATCATGAAAATTTGGCGAAAGTTTGATATGAAAAAATATAGTAAATATTAGATGGTATATTAAAATTGTAACAAATATTAGATATAATGATTATTCTGATAAGTAACAATATAGGTATAAAATCGAGGTGAATCAAAGTGTCAATAATTTTGCCTATAATCCTTATACCTATAATATTTATTTATGTAGTAATATTTGTACTTTGTAGGATTGCTAGTAAGGAAGAAGATTCAGAGTAAGAATTATAAATATAAAGAGTTTTGGATTTTTTATCCAGAGCTCTTTTTAATACAAATAATTTTTCTTTTTTAAAACATAGTATATAAGAATAACTTACAGCTTAACAGGCATAATAGAAGAGAAGAATGTATCCTTAATAAATGAAGGGAGTTATACATTATTTATGGGTATGAGCTGGCAGAATAACATAGTATTTGAACTTATTTTAATATTAATACTTACAGTGATTAATGCATTTTTTTCAGCGGTGGAAATGGCAGTAGTTGCTTTAAATAAAAGAAGAGTTTCCTACCTGGCAGAGGAAGGAAATAAGAAGGCACATATAATATTGAATCTATTGGATGACCCTAGTAATTTTTTAGCGACGATACAAGTGGGTATAACTCTCGCAGGATTTTTTGCCAGTGCATATGCAGCTACTACCTTGTCAACAAGATTTGCAGTTTATTTAGATAAGATAAATATTCCATACAGCAGTAAAGTGGCTGTAATTGTTATAACTATATTGTTATCCTATATCACTCTTGTGCTTGGAGAATTATTTCCAAAAAGGATTGCACTACAGCATTCAGAAATAATAGCCATGGCATTCATAAGACCTATTCTATTTATAAGTAAGATTATGACTCCTTTTGTAAAATTGCTTTCAGGTTCTACCAGTTTAATTATGAAATTATTTAATTTAAGTACGGAGAATGTAGAAAATAAGGTATCTGAAGAGGAAATAAGATCCATTATAGAACTTGGACAGGAAAATGGGATTTTTAATCAGTCTGAATTACAGATGATAGAAAGAATATTTGAATTTGATGATAAAGTGGCTAAGGAAGTGATGACTCCAAGGACAGAGGTATTTGGCATAGATATAGATAATGTGTTTTCTCGCAGTGTTAAAGATATAATGGAAGAAAAATATTCTAGAATACCTGTCTATAAAGATGATACAGATAATATAATAGGCATACTGTATATTAAAGACCTATTTGTGGAAATTATGAAGACTTCTATAGATAATATAGATATAAGGCCTCTGCTTAGAACACCTTATTTTGTGCCGGAAAATAAAAATATAGGTGTGCTTTTTAAGGAACTTCAAAATACTAAAAATCATATGGCAATTTTAATTGATGAATATGGTGGGTTTTCAGGTATTGTAACTATAGAAGATTTAATCGAGGAGGTAATGGGTAATATATTTGACGAATATGATGATAATGAACAATATATAAGTAAGCTGGATGAAAATACCTATATGGTTAGTGGACTTCTATCTATATATGAGGTAAATGAGTTTTTAGATTTAGAATTAAAATCAGATAATTCAGATACTATAGGTGGTTTTGTAATGGAGCTTCTGGGAAGTATTCCAAAGGAAGGTGAAGAGAATACTGTAGAGTATGAAAATATAATTTTCAAAGTAGAAAAGATAGATGAAAAAAGAATAGAAGTTTTGAAAATATATATATCTGATAAGAAGAAAAATCAGAAATCAGATGAACAAAATTAAATTTTTATGGCTGTGTAAGATAGAAGTTGTATATAGGTGTATTTTTACAGCATAATTTAATTTTTCTTCAAATTCAAGAGTTTTTGTAAATTGATATAAATTTTCAGATAACTTATCATAAATATATGAGAATTTTTCACGTTCATATTTAGAATAGGAGGGGTAATATGGAGTTAGACAAAGTATTTTTCAAGAAGTTTTTACAAAGTGCTTTTTCAGATACAGTAGAAGTGAAGTACTGGGATGGTATGGAAGATAAATATGGAGATGGAAAAGCAAAATTTAAAATATATATAAATGGACATATTTCTAAAAAAAATATTTTAACGGATCCTTTCCTTGCAATAGGAGAAGCCTATATGAATAATCTAATTGATTTTGAGGGAAATATTAGAGAAATAATAGAATCGGTATATAGGAATAAGGATAGTTTTTTACATAAAGCTGAAATATTTTCAAAAATTTATAAGGTGATTCCAAATAATATTAAAAGAAGTAAAAAAGATGTACAATATCATTATGATTTAGGTGATGATTTTTATAGTCTCTGGCTTGATGAAACCATGACTTATTCCTGTGGATATTTCATGAAAGAAGAGGATTCACTTTACCAGGCTCAAGTAAATAAAGTAAATTATATATTAAAAAAACTTCAATTGAAACCAGGTCAAAAGCTTTTAGATATAGGCTGCGGATGGGGAAATTTAATTATTACAGCTGCACAAAAATATGGAGTAAATGCATTAGGCATAACTTTAAGTAAAAAACAATTTGAAAAGACAAATAAGAAAATACTAGAAAATAATTTGCAGGAAAAAGTTCAAGTGAAATTAGTGGATTATAGAGAATTAGTTAAAGAAAAATATAGCTTTGACAGAATAGTTAGTGTAGGAATGATTGAACATGTGGGGAGACAGAATTTATCTTCTTATATGGAAGATGTAAAGGCTATGTTAAAAGAAGGAGGAATATCACTTCTTCACTGTATTACAGCACAAACAGAAGGAGAAGTAAATCAGTGGATTAAGAAATATATATTTCCAGGAGGTTATATACCCTCTATAAGACAATTAGTAAGTTTAATGGCAGATAACAATTTACATCTCATAGATGTAGAGAGTTTAAGGTTGCATTATTTTAAGACATTAAAATGTTGGGCTGAAAATTTTGAAAATAAGTTAGAGGAAGTTAAGAAAATTAAAGATGATGTTTTTATAAGAATGTGGAGACTTTATCTAAATGCTTGTTCTGCTTCTTTTCATTATGGCGTAATGGATATACACCAGTTTTTATTCACAAAAGGACTTAATAATGATATACCTATGACCAGAGATTATTTATATGAAGATTAATTATATTGAAAAATCAAGGCAAATACCTTGATTTTTTAAATTGGAATGCAAAAGTAAGTTTCATAAGTGATTAAGGAATTGATAGAGAAGAACCAGTAGAATTTACAAAAAAGTTATCACAGGAGTTTTTTAACTTTGAATATGCAGAAGCACCTGTACAATGAGAAGGTCCTAGTATTTTTATATTCATTTTTTTAAATTCCACTACAGTTTTTTCTATTCTATTTTCAGAGGCTTCCATTAAATGGGTTCCACCAATTATTCCAAATATATTTTTATTTGATTTAAATTCAATAGATTTTATCATATTTAATATTCCGGGATGGGAACAGCCTAAAAGTATTAAAAGTCCTTTGGGTGTGTCTATTCCTATACATATCTCATCTTTAAAAGTATCAGTTTCAAAGCTTTCATTTGTTTTTACTTTCATATTAGGGTTTAATTTTTCAAAATCATAGTAGGATTTAAAATTTGTAAACACATAAATACCTTTTTCTATTTCTGTTTCATCTAAAGTTATATATTGTACTTTAAAGGAATTTTCTTTTAAAAATTTTTCATCAAAATTTACCCCTATGTAGTGAAGTTTTTTATCATTTTCAGCACTATTTTTATTATAATAATATTTTTTTCCATTTAAGAAAAAATATTCGCTTAATATTATTTTAGGTCTTATAGTAAAATTTTGGGTAAAGCTTTTTAATCCATTACCATGATCGTAATGGGCATGACTTATTATAATATAATTTGTTTTATTCAGATCGATATTCATATTGTGGGCATTTTTTATAAAATTTTCACTTTTACCTGTATCAAATAGTATATTAAATTCTGAAGATTGTATAAAAAATGAAAGTCCATGTTCACATATTAAGTTCTTATTGTCCCCTAGGGAATTTTCTATTAAAGTAATTATTCTCAAGATACCACCTTCTTATATTTAAAATATTATTAACTTAAAGTTTACAAGTAAATTATATAATATAAAAGCACATAAAATAAGCATATGAGTAAAATATTATAGTTTTAAGGGAGTATTTTTTAAACTTTTTTAATATTGTGCATAATCGCAAAAAGTGACTTATTTCGTTTATAATAGAAAAGTATGATTTTAAATATGTATATTACTTAAAAAGGGGATAAATTTATGGATATAAGCGATTTTATTATTTCTAATACAAAGGAACATAATGGATTTAAGTATGGAATAAAACTGGTTCCTAAAAGGGCCATGGATAAGTTTGCAGACAGCATTTTAATTTTAGCTAGAAAAAATATAAATGGACATAGTAAGTATAAAATTTCTTTTAAAAAGAGATGTGGTTTTAAAACCATATTAAATGATTTTGAGCTTGAGGAGAGAGATTTTTCAAATTATATAAAGTTTTTAACAGACTTTAAAACTTCAATTAATAAAAGTGAAAAATTTCAAGTAGAGAACTTTAACACTATAGAATTAACTTTTCTTAATAAAGAAATGATAAAAATATCTGTAGAAAAAAATTCAACTAGATTGTTTTTCAGTATATCAATAGCAGAATTAGAATTTTATATAAGTATGTTAAAGAATATGTATTTAGATAATGCGAGAAATCCATCTATTTATTATATGAATTATGTAATAAATCCTTTAATGAAGAAGGAAAGAGAAAAACTTTATACTGAAATCTTATATACTCTTATAGATGGGGCTTTAGATAATAAAAATAAAGAGTTATTTAGTTCACTTTGTAAAGAATTAAAAAGTGTTAGATTGAAGTAAAATCTAACACTTTTTAATTTTGAAATATTTAATAATGTGATTGTAAATAGGCTTTATGTCTGATAATATTTTAGTAAAATATAATACTTAGAGGAAGATGATATTTTTGAGTAAAAAGTATATGAGGATATGGGCAATTGTATTGTTTATTTTGTTGTGTTTTATAGGTTATGGAGGTTATAGATATTATCATAATGGGATATATAATAAACTTTTAGATAAAGCTGACAGCTACATGAAAAATGGTGAATATAAAAAAGCTGTGGATACTTATGAGGAAGCTCTTAAGTATGAAAATAATGATAATATAAAAAACAATATAAAACAGGCCAGGGAAAAACTAGATGAAACCTTAAAAGCTCAGCTTAAGGATAAAAAAGAAGATAATGTAGATAAGAAAAATACTGAAAATAAAAATAGCAGTTATTCAAATAGTGAGATAGATACTATTACTAAAGAAAAAGCAGTGGAGTTAACAGCTGAATATTATAAAAGTAAAAATGAAAATACTAAATTTGCATTCGATCATGAAGATATACGGAATAACGAAACTTATTATGTTATACAAGTATTTGACAGTATGGAAGATCATTCTGCCACAGCAGGATGGTATTATGTTAATAAGAAAAGTGGTAAAGTATATGAGTGGGATTTAGGAGATAATAAACTTATTCCAATAAATTAATAAATTGCAGTTATTATAACTTAAAGATAAATATGAGACATTTAACTATAATGCTGGAGACTGTGGATGTGTTTATAGAAAAAGAGAATATGACTTTTATTTTTCAGGTTGTGAAATCAATATATGTATATAATGAAAATAAGCACTGATAAGATAGGTGCTTATTTTCTATAATGATTAAGCTAGCTATGTTTGTAAAATGTAAAATACTATTTACTACCAATACCAATCGTCGTAGAAAAATATTAATGGCCAAAGAGGGAAACCACGTCTATGCCTTCTACGCCTACGTCTTCTTCTACGACCTCTTTGTCTATATACGGGGTAAAAGTTATCATTAGAGTCTTCACCATAAGGATCTAGAGTTGCATATTCTTCTTGATCTGATCTAATATAAGGCATTGAGCAGTATGGACAATAAATGGGAGATTCGAAGTCATAGGAATCTTCAATTTCTTCATTGATACTTTTGTCAGAATCATTATTGCTCATAAGGTACCTCCACAAATTCGTTTACAATGATATACTATGAATAAGGTATCAAATTTGTGAATAAAAATAAAAATATATTTCAAAAGTACAATATTTAGTATTTTAGCATCATCTTAATATTTTGAGTTTTTTTAGATATAAATAAAAGTAATAGAGTACAATATAAGAAAATACATAAGAAAAAAATGTATAAAGTATATTCCAGCCTTTAGAATAAAAAACTCTGCCTGTGAACACACCTAAAAATTCTAAAAAAGTAGTAAATAAAATAGTAGATGAAATAATAAAATATGATTTCAATTTTGTATGTCTGATAAAGTACAGCATATATACTCCCATAATGGGATAAAGTCCAATGTCAAAGGGGAGATCTGATATATGCTGACACTCAAAAGGGTATAGATTCCAGTAATCTCTGTTAAATCCCCAAGCATTTATAACTAATGCTATTGAACTTGCAAAGGGAAATGTAATTAACAATAATTCTTTTTCTTTAAAATACAAGAATATTCCGGTTATCCAGGGTATTATAAGCCCTATAGTAATATTTAACAACATAAAAACTATACCTCATCTAATATTTTATATAAATATATTGTGCAGAATTTAAATTATTATGCTGTGAATAATAAAGATATCTTCTGGGATGACTTGTAATGAAATCAATATTACATATTTATATGGAAAATAAACGTTGATTACATGAATTAAGATGTCAAAAATTGATATAGCTAAATATATTAGAGATAAGGAGGGAAATTCTTATGATTAATGGGGTAGATATAAGTAATTTAAATGGCTTAGTCAATATAAATTTAATAAAGAATCAAGGTAATTCTTTTATAATTGCAAAAGCTACTGAAGGAAGTACCTTTATAGATAAATATTACAATTATAATATAAAACAGGCTAAAGACCTGGAACTTGTAGCTGGAGCATATCATTTTGCTAGATTTCAGAACAAGTCAAAGGCAATTGAGGAGGCAGATTTTTTTAAGTCTATTGTTTTGGGAGCCAAACCTGATTTTGTAGTTTTGGATATTGAACAGCAGGTTAGTGGGGATATAACAGAAGTATGTCTGACCTTCTTAGATATAATATCAACTGTTGCACCTGCACTTATTTATTGTAATCCAAGCTATATAAAAGCACATTTAAATAGTAATATAACAAAATATCCTTTATGGATAGCTCATTATGAAGTAAGCAGTCCAAGCACTGTATTATGGGCAGAATATGCTATATGGCAGTATACAGAAAAGGGGGAAATATTGGGAATAAGTGGATACCTTGATTTGAACTATATGTCTGAAGTATTCTATAATAGCTTTGATACAAATCAATCAGTAAAACCAAGTACACTTATAGAACAAATTAAAGCACTTCAATATAACTTGAATATTGATTATAATGCAAAGCTGACTATAGACGGAATAGTGGGTCCGGCTACTATGGCAGCATTGAAAGGGATCCAGGATATCATTATTAAAGGCCATAGGTCTCATTTAGTTTTATGGATTCAACAGAAATTAGAACAATATGGCTATCTAAAGGAAAATTCCTATACCCAAATGTTGTATGATGAAACAACTTTTCAAGCTGTAACTGAACTTCAGAAAAACTGGGGCAGGAGTACAGATGGGGTTTTAAAATTGCAGACCTGGGATATATTTTTAAGTAACTAAGTAAAAAGAGACTCTTAACTAGCTAATTATACTTTAAGGCAAATTATTCTAAGATTTAGGTGGAAAAAGATATCATTTATAGGTAAATTCCACCTGAATCTAGAAATCAACTGATAGTTAAATTTTATTATCCCTTGGTTCTACCTTCATCATCTTTAATAGCTTTTATGATTCTAATTATCTGATTAATATTTTTAGGTGATAAATCTTTAGTCTGTTTAAAAAGTAATTGTAAATCTTCTCTATTCCGTAGTGAATTCCAAAATTCTGATAATTCAGGATTGCTGTTTAGAGAATTAGTTATTTTATCAGCTGAATCACGGATATTGGTTCTTCCTAGTAGATAGTCTATTGAAACATTATAAAATTCAGCTATTTTATTTAATATTTCTGTATCAGGAGTTCTTTTCCCCTGTTCATAAAAGCCATATGCACTTGTTGTAATTTTAAGTTTTTTAGCTATTTCTTTCTGTAAAAGATTTTTTTCATTTCTAAGCTTCTTTAAACGATCACTTAACATTACTAGTCACCACCAACACCTTATTATTTTAATTATACAACAAATAGGTTATTACCATATGTTATACAACAAAAGGTTTAAGAAAGTATTGATACACAACATAAAGTTGTGTATCATAAAAATATAACCGACATAATGTTGGAAAGTTACATATTTCAAATTATGTTTTAAATAAATTATTTAGAAAATTGGGGAGGGGATCTCATAAAAGTATTAACAATTAATCAGCCTTGGGCAAGTCTTATAGTTCTTGGTGAAAAGAAAATTGAAACAAGATCCTGGAGTACTAAATACCGTGGAGCGTTATTAATACATGCAGGAAGTACTATAAACGGAAGTGTCTGCTTATTATATCCATTTAAGAAAGTATTGGACAAATACTTTCAACGGCTCATAGATATGCCTACTGGGGTCATTATAGCTAAATGCAATTTATTGGATTGTATGAAGATTTTAAATGAAGATGGACTAACTGCCAAACTAGAAAATAACTCTATAGTTAAAAATAATGAATATAATTTTGGAGATTATACTCCAGGCAGATACGCATGGATCTTAACGGACATAGAAGTACTTAAGAAACCAATATCTACAAAGGGAAAATTAGGTGTGTGGGACTATGATGGTTTTCGTTAATATTACATATTTTAATTATTATCAAATAAATCAATATATTTTTATAAAATTATTAAAAAATATATTGATTTATTAATCAAATGGTAGTAATATATAAAATATAATTCATATAAATAAGCTCATTAAAATTCCAATCTCTCATAAACAATATGTATTTTTAGCATTAACTGTTTAATAAGGAGAAAAGGCACTTATAATTTTATAGTGCCTTATTTTTTTATGTAATTTTTCATTTAAAATATAAAAACTTATGTTAAAGCTTGAAAATAAATAGGGGGATTTGCTGCCCCCATATTTGATTAATTATTCAAATTGAAAGATAAAAATATTAATACAAAGACTTTTAATACGAGGAAAGTTTTACATAAGTAGGATATGCAAAATTATTTTTATTATACATGGAAATTTAAACAATTTGCAGTGGCAAGTAGAACAAAAATTATTTTTCAATAAGAATTTTTTCTATTTCAGAGATATATAAAGTATGATAATCCTTATTAGGATAGAGTTTTTCGTCTAATTCAGTATGGATGAAATGTTCAGAACTGAAATCTTGAGTATATAATTTTCCACATATAATTACAAGGTTTGCTTCTTCAATATAAGGGGTATTATCCTCATGGTTAATGCTTAAATTAGAATTTGAAATTTTATCTTCATCTCTACCGGAGGTAGTGCCCAGATAATTTAATTGTTTTCTAAATCTATTATCTAAAAAGGATAGGGAAAAGGTACTTGAGTTATCTACAAACTCCTTAGTATAACGTTGGGGTCTTATAACAATATAGGTTACGTTTTTACCAAACATAACACCGAAACCTCCCCAAGCAGCAGTCATAGTATTTACTTTATCATCTTTTTCGGCAGTAATAAGCATCCAATCTTTGCCTATAAGTTGAAATGCATTTTTATTTAGTTCTTCAGGTTTGATTTCATTGAATTTAGACATAAATTATACTCCTTTGAAATAATTTTTTAATTTGTAAATTATGTGTTTTATATTATAACTTAAAAACTTAATAAAATAAAGTGGGGCAGTTCGTTGTTAAAATAATAATTAAGAAGGATTTTTTTGTTCTATATAGAAATTAGATATTAATATAGTAAGGAGGTTATAAAAAATTTGAAAACTTTAATAATATATGAATCCATACATAATGGTAATACTGAAAAAATAGGTAAAGTAATAGGGGAAGTATTAAATGGAGAGATAAGAAAAATAAATGATGTAAATTTAAATGATTTAAATGAATATGACTTGATAGGATTTGGCTCAGGTATATATTATGGTAAATTACATAAAAATATTCTTAATTTTATTGATAACTTAAAAATTATGTCTCATAAAAAAGCATTTGTATTCTCTACAAGTGGACAAGGTAGAATTAAATATAATAAATTGGTGGAACAAAAACTAAAAGAAAAGAACTTCGTAGTTATTGGTAGCTTTACATGTAAAGGCTATGATACTTTCGGCCCATTTAAATTACTTGGGGGAATTGCAAAAGGCAGACCTAATGACAATGATTTTGAAAAAGCTAAAGAGTTTGCACAAAGTCTTTTAAGACTTTAATAGCATGTTCCAGCAGCTAAACAATAGGAGAGACAATTACTCTCCTATTTTATCCGAACGCTAGAATTAGCTAACACTCCCATTTTCTTTAAAGTGTGAGATAAGCGGGTCTACGCGCCTTTATAAGTTCTTCCCCTAAAGGATAACGTATTCTGAGTGTTAAAGACACTAAGAATACTGTTAATAAGGTTCAGATGGAGATAACATTTCCCTATAGCAAACTTCAGCTGAGCCTCTGAATTACCTGATAATTACTATTGTTTTGGGGCTATAGAGTAAAAATAGTTTTTATGTGCCAAATTAGCTGCAGGAGGACTATAAAATTGTGGTGAAGTGGATTTGAGGGAAAATAATATTTCCTCCTGTTCTTTCTGTTGTATTTTAATTAAATTAATATCTTCTTGGATTTTTTCCTGTATTTTTTGAAAGTTTTCCTGATTATTTAAAATTTGTTTTACCATTTTACTAGTATCAGACATTTTATCGCCTCCGTTAATTTTAATTGTTATAACATAAGCTTAGTATATGTAATTATAATAAATAATATAGTTATGAGCTAATATATGGAGGGATTGACTATCATCTAATTAACTATATAATATTTAAAACAAAACGAATAATTATCAGACATTTAATTAACTCCATAATATAAAAGCATATATGCCCTCAATGGTAATTCACCTTCATTTTTATAGCGATGATATATATTTCCTTTAAAATTAATTGAATCTCCTTTGGATAAAATATAGTTTTTATCGCCAATTTGTAAATTCATTATTCCATTGCAAATCATTATATATTCTTCTATTCCAACAGTGTGACCTTTAGATTCATAGGATGAACCAACCTCTAAAATTTTATAGTATAGTTCTATTTTTTTTATAGGGTCAAAATTAAATAATGAAAACAATTTGAATCCTGATTCATTAATAATAGTTTTAGCATCACTATTATAGACTACAGAAATTGGGGGTTTTTCTTCGTTTATTAAATCTGTGAAAGGAATTTTAAGACCATCGGCTATTTTCCACAATACTGTAATAGTAGGATTTGTAATTCCCCGTTCTATTTCTCCTAACATACTTATGCTCACATTGGTAAGTTTAGAAAGCATTTCTAGGGTAAGCTGCCTTTTTTTTCTTATATTTTTTAAATTTATACCAATTATTGATTTTATATCTTCCATGAATATCTCCTTAGATAGAATTATGCTATATTGTAAAAAAATATTATTTATAATATAATTATATAATAGCATATTTTATTATATTATAACATAATAAATGACGATAAAAGGGGATGCTTATATGAAAAAAGTAATTAAAGCTGCATTTTTGGCCACAATACCAGTTATGTTAGGATATCTTTCAGTAGGTATAGCATTTGGATTATTGTTTGAAAAATCTGGATATAATTTCTGGTGGGCAATTTTTATGAGTATAGCAGTATATGCAGGTTCTATGCAATTTATAGCTATTAATTTGTTAACAAGTGGAATAGGTTTCATACAAATAGCATTGATGACTTTATTTGTAAATATTAGACATGTTTTTTATGGATTATCATTTATAGATAAGTTTAAAGATATGGGAAAGAAAAAAATGTATATGATTTTTTCGCTTACGGATGAAACATATTCTTTATTGTGTTCCGCAAAACCCCCTGAGGGCATTAATAGTAATTGGTTTTTATTTTGTATTGCCTTCTTTAATCAAATATACTGGATAATAGGTACAATTGTTGGATCACTTGCAGGTTCATTGATAAAATTTAATACCAAGGGAATTGATTTCGCAATGACAGCCTTATTTGTGGTAATCTTTATAGAACAATGGCGTACTTATAAAACTCATGCTCCAGCATTAATTGGAATTTGTGCTGCTATTTTTTCAATTTTAATATTTGGCAATAATAATTTAATTCTTCCTTCCATGTTAATTATACTTTTAACCCTTACTATATTTCACAAACAAATAGATGGAAAAAATTTTGAACAGAATGAAGGTGATTTAAATAATGAATATTAACAATGAATATACTATAGTGGCAATATTGATTATGGCAGTTATTACGTTTGGGACAAGATTGATGCCATTTATTTTTTGGGGAAAAGATAAAGTAACACCTAAATATATATTATATATAGGAAATTATTTACCCCCTGCCATTATGGCTATGCTTATAATTTATTGTTTGAGAAATGTTAGTTTACATGCATTCCCTTTTGGGATTCCAGAAGCTATTGGAATTATTACAGTGGCAATCTTACATATATGGAAGCGTAATAATTTAATCAGTATATTGAGTGGAACAATCGTATATATGGTTGCTGTACAAGTTATATTTATATGATTTTAAATAGTAGAGTTTTATATGATTAACTTCTAAATCCAGTGATTTCAGGGCTCAGGTGAAGTTTCTTCCATTTTGAAAAAGATGAGTGGATTTGCCACTTCTAGTTTTCGGGTAAAAATAAATTTATTTTAAGAATTTGTATTAAAGTTGTAACTATTTATAAAAGTGCAGTATATAATATAGTATACAAGATGAAATTAAAGTATGATTTATACTAGTGAGAAACTTTTAGATAAAAGGCTCTGGTTGATTCCAGAGCTTTCGTTTTTATTATGATAATTTTTAGCATGTTAATTAAAGTTTACAAGCCTAGATATAGGATTTATTCAGTATGTTTTAATGACCCTAAATAATATAGCCAATAGTATCTTTTATAAAAACAGTATATTTATACCATAACAATAAGACAAAATAAATATTATGTATAGTTTAATTATAATACATTTTGTAAAAAAATGCAAACATTGTATAATAATTTGTCATTTTGAACTAAAAAATAAATTATTTTGATAATATATTTTATGTTTTTTATAAAAATGTAATATTATAACTAGTAAAATTATGCATATATATTCTAAATAGTACATAATATTTATTTTGTGTCAATTGATATTTTAATAAATGATGGAAATGTAGAATATAGGAAATTTAAGTTACCTTATATAAGCATAATTTAATATTTTAATATTAAGAAAGATAAAAGGATGTCAATATGGATAAACTTAAGAAATATTATTCCCCAAAAATGGAATGTAGTGAAATTTGTAGACGTGCATTAAATGGTGCAGATTATGGTATATGGGAATGGAATATAGATACCGGTAAAATATTCATATCTGAAAATATCAAAAAAATTGTTGAAAATGACTTACTGGGTATAACAACTATGTATGAATTTATTGATAATATAGCTTATGGGAAAGATAAAGCATTAGTAATAAGAGAGCTATATGAATATATTAATGGGAATGAACCATTTTATCAGAGCGCTTTCAGATTGAAAAATAAAAATTTAGCTTGGGTTCTAATTAAAGGTAAAATGTCAAAAAGTGAATCCGAATGTTGTAGATTATTTTCCGGCATAATGTCAGAAATTAGTGAAAATAAATTAAGCGAAAATTGGGATGAAATCATTAAAGTATCTGATAGAGCATTTTTTCTGAAAAAAATAGAGTATTCCTTAAATATGGCCAAGCTACATAATAGCAGGGCAGCAATTATCTATATTAATATTTGATAATTTTAAAAGCTTAAATACTATTTTAGGTCACAATATAGGGAATATAATTTTAATGTTATTTTCTCAATCAATCATTAGAATTCTTGATAAATATGGTGAATTAGGGAAAGTGGGAGAAGATGAATTTGCAATATTAGTTTCTGAGTTTAATACCATAAAGGATGTGAAAAAAATATGTAATAAAATACATAGATGTTTTCAAGAACCTTTTAAAATAATGGATTATAAAATTTACATAGAAGTTAATATAGGAATATCAATTTTTCCTGAGCATGGATCAGAAGGTCATGAATTATTAAAATATTGTTATTTTGCAATGAACAGTTTTAAAGAAAAGGGAAAAAATCCATATGCTTTTTTTGATAAACAAGTATTTGATATTTATTGCAGAAGAATTTTAATAGAAAATGAATTAAAAAATTCCATCTTTAATAATGAATTAGAAGTTTATTATCAACCACAAGTTGATATCTTAAGTAATAAAATTATAGGAGTTGAAGCTCTTTTAAGATGGAATAATAAAAAACTAGGAAGGGTTTCTCCAGAAGAATTCATACCTATTATAGAAAAGAATGGATATATAGTTGAAATAGGAAATTGGGTTTTGGATAAAGTAATATATACAATACATAACTGGAAAGAAAAAGGAATTCAGTTAGATAGTGTTGCTGTAAATATATCTCCTGTTCAATTAAAGAAGAGTGACTTTAAGAATAAGGTATTAGCCTTTTGTACAAAATATGATGTTCCTCCTTCTTTACTCGAATTAGAAATAACAGAGGGGACTTTATTAGAAATGTCTGATAATAGTATAAAAGTATTTAATCAGCTTGTTGAAAGCAATATAAATATTGCCCTTGACGATTTTGGGACAAGGTATTCCTCCTTAAGTTATTTAGTTTCACTGCCTGTAAGTACATTAAAAATAGATAAATTATTTGTAGATAATATACAGTATGAAAAAAATAAGATTTTAATTAGAAGTATAGTTGATTTATCGAAATCTTTAAATTGCAGAATAATCGTGGAAGGTGTGGAGACTAAGGCACAAGTGGATATTCTTAATAATTTAGGCTGTAATATAATTCAAGGTTATTATTTCAGCAAACCTCTTTCACAAAAAGAATTAGAAAATTTACTGATAACTACAAAATTTTGTAGAAATAAATTGTAGTTTTGGACGAGATAACTATTATATATAAAATTTGAAATAGATTATAACAAATTTTAAAAGGAGGATTATATTAATGTCAAGACGAGAAATGTAATTGCAGGGGTAAGTATATGAACTGTTCTTATAAAATTTAAACATGTAAATTGGGGAGGAAATATAATGAACTTTTTAAGAAATCTTAAAATAAAAGTAAAACTAATCGTATCATTTATTATTGTAGCTGTGTTAATAGGGGTAGTTGGTATTATAGGAACGCTTTCTTTAAGAACAATGAATATGAATTCTAAGAGTATGTATAATAACGAACTGCTTGGTACATATATGTTAACAGATATGAATAAAAATTTAATCCAATGTAAAAGTAATATTATAGAACTTATCTATGTAAAAGATGAATCCAGAAAAAATTACTTAAAAAATGATATTGAGACTAATGATAATGAAACTGAAAAATATGTAGTATCTTATGAAAAGCTTTCAATGGATGAAACGCAAAAACAGATATGGAATACATATAAATCACAGTTTAAAACTTATAAATCCTTAAAGGAAAATATTATAGGATTTGTGGATGAAGGAAATTTGGAAAAGGCAGGTGAACAATATAAGCAGTTTCTTCTCACAACAGACTTGATGATTTCCAATCTAGATAAACTTATAACTAAGAATCTTAATCAGGCGAAAGAATTTAATTTAGATACTAATTCAACATATGTAAGGACAAATAAAATTATGATAGTATTAATTATCATAGGATTATTGATCGCTGTGGGCCTTGGCATAGCCATGTCGATTGATGTTATAGGCTCTTTGATGAAAATAAAATTTCTTGCCCAGAGATTGGCTGTATATGATTTTTCTACACCCATAATTATAAAAAAGGGTGGCGAGTTTGCTGATATAGGAGTTGCATTAAATACAGCACAGGGAAATGTGAATCATCTCCTTAGAACTATTATAGAAAATACTCAGGATATGAGCGCATCTAGTGAACAACTTTATGCAACTATAGAAGAGGTGTCTACAAAAATTAGAGATATAGATAATGAAGTAAATAATATATATGGTGGAGTTCAGGAGACAAGTGCTTCTTCAGAAGAGATAACTGCTTCTGTAGAGGAAGTAGATTCTAGTATAAATGAATTATCTGAAAAAGCTACAGAGGGGAGTAATAATGCCAATCAATCCAAACAGAGAGCTATGGAAGTGCAAAAAAATGGTAGAGCGTCCCTTGAAGAAGTGAGAAATCTATATAAAGAAAATAGGGAAAATATGGTACAATCAATTAAAGATGGAAAAGTAGTAGATAACATAAGGGTTATGGCAGACACTATTTTGGGTATATCAGAACAGACAAATTTACTTGCTTTAAATGCAGCTATAGAAGCAGCCAGGGCAGGAGAACAGGGAAGAGGTTTTGCGGTGGTTGCAGAAGAAGTACGAAAACTTGCAGAACAGTCTTCACAGGCAGTAACAGGTATTCAAGATACTATTGTAAAGGTTCAGGAGGCCTTTAAAAATTTATCTGAAAATGGCAATCAAGTATTGAAATTTATAAATGAAAATGTAAATCCTCAGTTTACAGAACTAGAAAATATAGGAAATAAATATTACAATGATTCTGACTTTGTAAATAAGATGTCTGAAGATATAGCATCTATGTCCGAAGAACTTGCAGCTACAATAAATCAGGTAAGTGATGCAGTACAAAATATGGCATCAACCGCCCAGAAATCCAGTGAAAGTATAGAAATGATAAGGGATAGAATAAATGGAACCACAAGAGAAATGGAACAGGTAGCATTAACAGCCCAAAGCCAGTCGGAAGTTACACAAAATCTCAACCAGATAGTACAAAAGTTTAAAATATGATATGGTGTTACTTGAAAGAGGTAAGCTCTAGGCTTGTCTCTTTTATTTTGTAAAAATGTATCTAAAATATGGAGTGTATGATATAATTTTCAGGATTGATTTATTTTGATAAATTTAGAAAGGGGGATGTTGGGTGTTAATTGGAACCATTGTAAATTTTATAGCTATTGTTGGGGGTAGTTTAGTTGGACTCTTATTTAAAGGAGGTATATCTGAAAAAGTAAGTAATACGATTATCCAAGGGGTATCACTTTGTATAATTTACATAGGAATATTAGGTGTTGTTAAAAGTTCTAATGTTGTATTAATTATAACCTCTATGGTTATAGGAGGATTTATAGGAGAAATTATAGATATTGATAATGGTATTGAAAGGCTTGGAAATAAAATTGAAGATAAATTTAAAAACAAGAATGTAAAAATTTCAGAGGGTTTTGTTACTGCAAGTCTTTTATTCTGTGTAGGTTCAATGGCCATAGTAGGTTCACTTGAAAGTGGACTTGAAGGGAATAATAAAATACTTTTTGCAAAATCCATGTTAGATGGTATAACATCAATAATTTTTTCTTCTTCTCTAGGTATTGGCGTAATGATTTCTTCTATTTCTGTTTTGATTTATCAGGGAATTATAACTATTGCTGCCTTTGGATTAAAAACAATTTTAATTCAATCTGTGATTACGGATATGACTGCAGTGGGAAGTCTTTTAATAATAGGTCTTGGATTTAATTTGTTAGGCATAGTAAAAATAAAAGTTGCTAATTTGCTTCCCGCCATATTTATTCCAATTTTTTATCAAGCAATTTTAAACTTAGTGCAATAATTAAATTTTACCTTTATAAAATGTTAATTAATGTGACACTATATTGTCATAAATAGTTTATAAAATGTAATTATGTAAGATAAAACTTACAGTAAAAATAGAATAATGTTATACCCCTTAAAAACGCATTATTGCCTTATAAGCACTGGTATCCCGGTGCTTATATTTTTATAATTAAATGCTTACTGTAACAAAGTATATTTTTTAGACATAGGATATATAGGAATAAATATATTGGAAAGGAAAAGCTTCTTATGCCGTACACTTGCTATAGACAGTGTCCTGCAACTCATTATCCATATGTCATACAATCAGGTGATACTTTAAACAGGATTGCATACAGATTAGGGGTTAGCCTCCAGGGAATAATGACATCAAACCCGGGAATAGATCCCTATTATCTGAGAGTAGGGCAAATTATATGCATACCAACTTGTCCACCAAATCATACATCAAAAATACTTCAACCGGGTGATACATTATATAAAATAGCACAAGCATATAATGTTAGTGTTGAAAGTATTTTGGAAGCAAATCCAGGCATTGATCCAAATTATTTAAGAGTTGGCCAGCGTTTATGTATACCTTTAGTTTGTGACCCAGAATACTCGAATTATGGAGAGACCATAACAGCTATGCAAAATGATATTAATATGCTGAAATCTGAAAGTGTTGTTCAAAAAACTATTGAGTCAAATTATGGCAATTCCACCCAAACAACTAATGCTTTAAAAGTAACGGATATGGAATTAGAGTTTGATGCTGTACCTGTAACTTTTTCAGGTAATTATAAAGGCCATTATACAGTAGGAAAAAAGTATAATTATTATACTGATGCAGCATCAGGAGGTCAAAGAGGCATAACTGTAAAAGATAACTTTGGAGTATGGCATTCTTTTGGGTATCATGTGTCTTTACCTCAATAAAATATGGAAAAATAAATAGCAAGTTAATGATGCTTTGTAAGCATGTTAACTTGTTATTTATTCGAGTATATTTTAAGTGGTATCAGATTATTGAATATTTTTATAAAGATTAACTCCTCTTGTAGTTATTATTTTATATAATACAATATCTATAATTGAAAATATTATAATAATTAAAGGTAGTATTATATGAAAAGGTATATGGAGTTGTATGGTGGAAAATATCACTATTCCAGTGATAAGTGAACCTAAAATCATGATTACTAGAACATTAAAATTTTGTTTTACTGCCCTTTGTTCATTATCCCAGTTGAGTCTTGGATAATTAAGATCTATAATTATACCTAAAAAAATTGAAAATATAGTCCCTATGGCTGATAGTAAAATCATTATAATGAAAATATGTAAGGTAGGTCTTACAATGATGGTAATTAAAAAGATCATAAGCATAATGCCTGAAAAATTTATTATAAAAGCTGCCAGTGCTTTGGACAGCAATTGATTTTTATAGTCCATAGGAATGTATTTATTCACAAAAATATTTTTCCCTTCTCTTGAAATTGCAGTGCATCCAATAGGATTTATTATTGAAAGCATTAAAGATACACCAAAAACTATGGATATAGAAATACCAAGTGTTACATTATCTGATATTATTGTATTAAAATATCTGCGCATATATATGAAATTTTTGATGAAATCTTTTTGACTTACCAAAGGTATAATCAAAAATAAAGGCCATATAAAATTCATAATTACACAGTTCATAAAATACACAGGTGTTCTAAATAAAATTTTCAATTCTTTAACTGTATAGGTTAATACTTTAGATTTTTTAGCAGATTTTTTAGTTATTTCAGACGAAGTTAGTACTTTATGCTTCGCTTGAATTTGATTCATTCCTATAACACCTTTTATATAAAAAGCTTCTGAAAAAATTATAAATATTGTTAGAAGTATTGCTGTAATTAATAAATATAAAAGCATATTTAATATTCCAGTCAAACTGCTGCCACTTATAAGTGATTCCACAGCATATCTTATATTAATAAATATTTTAGAGGAGGATTTTAATAGTGAATTATTTCCTTGAGCAAGAAGTTTAGCCATATCTGCACCACTGGAAAATCCTTTTCCTAATTTCTGTAATATCAAATTTATACCCAATACAAAGATTAAAATGCATATTTGAGCTATGGTTTTGAAGCGGTCTTTGTTTTTAGTAAAGCCTGAGAACCTCATAATCAATATGGTAATTAATCCTGCAATTATTAGAGGTACAATAGGTAGAGTTAAAAATATTATTATACTATATATATAATAAATCAATCCTGCACTGCTTTTTACTCCAAAGGCCACCATAACGGGCATAAGTACTACGATTTCAGTAATATATTCATATATTAAAACTATAGTAAATTTCGACATCAGGATTATCCAGGGTTTAACTGGCAATACCAAAATGGTATCAACATCAGAAGAAAAATAAAATACAGACATTATAAAAAATATACCAAAGGTAAATATAACAGCACTTGAAATTGACATGGCAGCAGATAAAATTATACCTTCTTGATTTAATGGTTTTAAAATATCATAAGAGGATGTAGTTGCTATTCCAAACATACTAATAAGGGGGAGTAGAGAAAGTATTATTACAGCGTAAAGCAGCAGTTGTTTTATAGTTTTTGAGAGAGAACCCTTTTTATCTTTTAAAAAGTTTGAGGAACTATTTTTTAAAAATACTTTTGTAAGAGAAATATATTTATTCATTTTCTGTAAGCTCCAAAAACATACTTTCAAGAGATTGGTTAACCTTGAAATGTTCTCTCATTTCATTCAGGGTACCGCTGAATAAAATTCTGCCTTTATTTATAATAGCCACTTTATCACAAATTTTTTCTGCTACTTCTAAAACATGTGTAGAGAAAAATACTGTTTTTCCTGCACTTGTATGTTCTCTCATCATTTCTTTAAGTATAAAGGATGCCTTTGGATCAAGTCCCGTCATTGGTTCATCTAATACCCAAATAGGAGGTTCATGAATCAAAGCTCCTATTAAAACGATTTTTTGTCTCATTCCATGGGAATAACTTTGAATTTTGTCGTCTAGTTCGTCATATAAGTTAAGTCTTCTGGATAAATCTTCAATTCTTTTATTTCTTATACTTGAAGGAACTTCATACATATCTGACATGAAATTTAAATATTCAATGCCTTTAAGTCTTAAAAACATATCAGGATTGTCAGGCACATATCCAATCTCCATTTTAGCTTTTATAGGCTGGTCTTTTATATTTATACCATTAAGCCTTATATCCCCTTCATCAGGATGTAATATACCTGTTATCATTTTTAGTGTAGTTGTTTTTCCAGCTCCATTATGTCCTAAAAAGCCAAATATTTCTCCATCATTTATAGTAAGATTTATACTATCCACAGCTTTTATTTTTTTACTATAACTTTTAGTTACGTTAATTAATTCAATCATATTAAAATATCCTTTCATTTAAAAGTCAATTATATTTATTTTTATAGGAACACTTATATTATAGCAACTATTTTAAGAAAAAATATATATAAAGAGGTAAAAACTATTGACAATTAAAAGGAAAAAATTTACAATAAAGTAAACAAAGGGGGTATAGTAAGTTATGGATGATAAATTAAAAGAAAAGGTAAAGCAATTTTTAGTGGGCAAGGAGACTGAGGGCATTAATATTTTAAGTATTCCAGAGGAACTTCAGAAATATAATGTAGATGAATTTAATTTTGATGAGGAGGATGGAACTGTTTTAGTTTTATCTCCTGAATGGCTTGTGGAGTTAAAGGCAGAAGTTAAAAATGGAGTTATAGCGGAACTTACAGAAGTTTTTTCAAGAGCATAGAAGTTATTCTATGCTCTTTCTTTATATCATGAGCATTTTAGCTTTTTCACTAGTCTGATATAACTTTTTTGTAAAAATAAATACATTTATATATTTAAATGAATATATTATAATATTAGAAGAGGGGAGGAATGGATTTGAAGAAGACATATGTTTTAGATACAAATGTTATTCTATATTCACCTGGAGCTATCCTATCTTTTGGAGATAATGATGTGGTTATACCTGAAGTTGTATTAGAAGAATTAGATGATTTTAAAAAGGATAAAAGCGATCTGGGAGCTAGCGCAAGACATGCAGCTAGATTGATAGATTACTTTAGAAAAAAAGGAAAACTTAATAAAGGGGTGGAGCTGCCAGGTGGTGGAAAGCTTAGGGTTGAGATGAATCATTATGATACTCAGATACCACCAGCTTGGGACAGAAGCAAACCGGATAATAGAATAATACAAGTATGTAAAGGTCTTAAAGAGCGAGGAGAAAATACTTGCTTGATAACCAAAGATATTTTTGAAAGAATTAAAGCAGATATAATAGATATAAATGTGGAAGATTTTTATGAAAAAGTTGTACCGGAAGATGACAGTCAATATACAGGCAGAATAGAGGTGTATACTTCTAAAGACAATATAACAAATTTTTATAAGGACAAATGTATAGAAATAGATAAAGTTACCTGTTATGATGAGAATACTGAAAAATATTTTTTTCCAACCTTTTATATGAATGAATTTGTTATAATACATTGTCTTGAAAATCCTAAACAAACCGCTCTTGGAAGATTTGATGGTAAAAAGATTGTACAGCTTTATTTTAAAGATAGTACACCTTTGGGTATAACTCCCAGAAATGTAGGGCAAAAATTTATGCTGGAGGCACTGCTTACAGATGCCAGTAAAGCACCTCTTGTAATAATAAAGGGACCTGCAGGAACAGCAAAAACTTTGTTTTCATTAGCGGTAGGACTTCACAATATAATAGAGGAAAACAAGGGAAGTTATAGAAAAATGTTAATTTGCAGGCCTAATGTTACCATGGATGAAGATATAGGCTTTCTTCCAGGTACAGAGCAGGAGAAGATATCCCCTTTCATGAGGCCTATTTTAGATAATTTAGAAATATTGGTAGATTCAGATGAAAAGGAAAGATATAAAAATGAAAAGGAATTAGAGGACAAGATTCATGAATTATTTGATAGAAGAATTATAACCACAGAAGCCGTAGGTTATTTGAGAGGACGTTCTATTGTTAGAAATTGGCTTATAATTGATGAAGCGCAAAATTTGACGCCTAAACAAGTGAAAGCTATCATAACTAGAGTGGGGGTTGGCACTAAACTATTACTAGTAGGAGATCCTGAACAAATAGATCAAGCTTTTTTAGATTCTAGATCCAATGGATTATGTTATGCATCAGAAAAAATGAAAGGAAGCAGTCTTTGTTACCAGATTACTTTAAAGCATGATGAATGTGAAAGATCCCCTCTGGCCTATGAGGCTTCTAAAAAATTGTAATTTGTATTTATATATTTATAAAGATACTAAATTATTGTTTGTCTAAAAAATTAAAGGACATGCAAATTTAGTATCTTTTTTGAGTGCCTTTTACAAAATATTCATTGATGTATGAAATTATTTCTATTTAAAACTTTTATCATTTATTGTACAATATTGAAGAGTGTATTTTTAATTTAGTTGTAGAATTTTAGAAAGGAAGAGTTTTAATATATGAAAAAAAGGGAAACTGGAGGTAAAAAGAAGAAGTCATTTTGGAAACTTGTAATTTGTTTTTTAGTGTTTGAATTTATATTTACAGGTATGACAGCTCCTTTTTTGGTATTTTATGGTCCTTTTGAGAATGTAAAAAGGACTATAGTAGGTGCTGCCATGACAACTTTAAGCCATCAGTATATTGCAAAAATATTTTTGTCGGATAATGAAATAAAAAAGATATTGAGTGGAAATACAGCAGAACAAATACAACAGGATGATTCAGGAACTCTGGAGTTTAAAAATGAACATGACAGCAGTATAGAGATGGAAGAAGTAAGTGATGGTAAAAAATTTAAGGGATATATGCTTATAGTACATGATCCTACTAGGGTTAAGGTAGGCTATAGCAAGAAGCTAGGAGTAGCAGGAGAACTTACAAGTAAGATTGCAAAGGATAATAATGCTGTAGCGGCCATAAATGGTGGAGGATTTACAGATAGATCTTCTGAAGATAGTGAATGGACCGGTACTGGTGGAAAACCTACAGGTATACTTATGAGTAAGGGAAATGTCATATCTAATGATATAAATGATGATGACCAAAAAACTCAGGCAATGGCAATTACAAATAAAGGACAGCTTCTTGTGGGAAGTTACAGCTTAAATGAAATGAAAGAAAAGGGAGTTACAGAAGCTATATCCTTTGAACCTGCACTAGTGGTAAATGGAAAAGGAACTATAAAATCTGGGGATGGCGGTTGGGGAATTGCCCCTAGAACTGCCATAGGTCAAAGAGAAGATGGTGCTATGCTGTTTCTTGTTATAGATGGAAGACAGACTAAAAGTATAGGAGCCTCTTTAAAGGATGTTCAGAATATAATGCTTGAATATGGTGCTGTAAATGCTATAAATTTAGATGGAGGTTCTTCTTCTACCATGTACTATGAAGGAGAAGTAATAAATAATCCCTGCGATCCTTTAGGTGAAAGATCAATACCTTCTATTGTGTATGTAGAGAAATAAAGGTATTATATATGACTATTAAAAGGGGAGTACAAGATGAAAATTTTTAAAAGAACTGTTATTTGGATCGCTATATCCTTGATAATACAATTTGCAGGACTGCTTTATATAAATAATTATTTCTTATCTTCTGAAATAAAATTAAAAACTAAAAAAATTGTAAAAAGTGAGCCTAAAAAATCAGAAGTTGAAATAAAAATTCCAGAAGATGCCGAAAATATTACTGTATCCTTTGATGGGAGATATCTGGCATATTGTCAGGAAAACACTTTGAAAGTAGTGGATTCAAAAACCGGTGATGAGAAAAGCCTGGAATTTGAGGATGGAGTTCAGGTATCTTTTTATAAGTGGCTTCAGGATAGAAGTAGAATACTTATTGCTGAAAAAGAAGATTCACAGGAAGGTTCAAAATTTGAATTGTCTTATTATGAAGTAGATAAGGATATAAAGGAAAATATAAAAGAATTAGACTGGTCAGACACGGAAGCTAAAATTGATAATATACAGGAATCACATCTTACCAATGTAATATATGTTAAAATGGAAAGTAAAGGTATGAGAACCACTATATACAGAGTGGATATAATGAAAAAAGTAGAAAAAATACCTTTAAATTCTTATATAGTAGGTCAAATAGGGATTTTATATCTTCAAGACAAATTAATATATGAAGATAGTGTACATAATGATATATATATAACTGATGAAGATGAGCCCCTTACTATTCATGGAATTGAAAATAAACCCGTATGGGTAGGAATAGATGAAAATGATAGAGTATATATAGGAGATGAAAAAGATGGCAAGATATCAAATATATATTGTGGAACCATAGATTCTGGTGGGTATGATTATCAAAATATAAATTTAAATCAATTTGTAGACAAAAAAAATGTGTTTGTAATGCCTTCCGGGAAAATATATATAAACAATGCTCTAGAAGGAATTGTTCAAGAGGTAGGAAGTGGGAAACAATATACATATAAAGGAAATTTTATAGGGATATATGATGGAGGGATTGCCTCTGTAAGTAATGGAAAATTAGAAAAAACGCTATTGAATTAGTTGAAAAGAAGGGATGAAATCATTTGAATGAAAAAATACTGGAAAAAATACTCATTATACCGGCTATACTTATAGGTCTTACCTTTCATGAATTTGCACATGCATTTGTAGCAGATAGATTGGGAGATAAAACCCCTAAATTTCAGGGAAGACTTACTTTAAATCCATTTGCACATGTAGATATTATAGGATTTATAATGATACTGCTGGTAGGATTTGGCTGGGCTAAACCTGTTGAAATAAATCCAGGTGCTTTTAAAAATAAAAATAGGGATGATTTAAAAGTTTCCGTAGCAGGACCTCTGGCCAATTTAATAATAGCCTTTTTAGCGGCTATTTTAACAGTGGTTATATATAGATTTGGATTATTATCTATGGAGTCTACTCCAATTTCCAATATAATAATCAAAATTATTTTGTATGTTATAAATATAAATTGCATGTTGGCTGTGTTTAATTTGATACCCCTGCCTGGTTTGGATGGATTTCATATACTAAAAGATTTATTTCCTTCAGTATTTTATAGAATATCAGGTACTGTATATAGATATCAGTTGATTATACTGGTACTGTTTGTAGCTACACCTTTAGCCAGATATATAGTAGGTGTTCCATCTTATATGTTATATAATATGTTTATCAGTATAGCCAATAGTATATTTTAATTGACAACTGAATAAAACTTCCAATAAGTTGAATTGGAAGTTTTATTTTTAGTTATTAGATGAAAAATAGCTGTTGATTTCTTCAAAAATGGATTGAACTCCATTTCCCCAGTTTGTATCTTCCGCATATTTTTTTCCTATCCATATAAAGGGATTATTTTCCTCTGGTCTGTTTTCAGATAAATTTATAATTGTATTAGCTGCTATTTTTGATGAATCACTTATGTTGGTATTATATTCCTGCCAGCTGTGATATACATTAAAAGGATTATTTGCTATCTTATATGCATTATTGGTATTTATAGGCACAAAATTTTGTTCTTGTCCAGTTATAGCAAAGAGTAAAATAGGATTTAGATTGAATTCTCTTGCTGTAGTCATTATGGTGGAAAAGTAAGGCTCTTTGCATAAAAGTGAATTACGACTATTTAAAAAGGCTTTTAGTTTATGTGTATCTACTTTTTGGTATTTTAAATACTCGGGAAGATATTTATTGGGGTGGTTCTTGTTATAATCCTCTAGAGTCACTTCTTCAATAATATTTTTTATATATATACCTTTTCTTTCGGAAGCTGAAATAAGGGAAAAAGAAGCTTTTAGAATATTTTTTCCATGAAAGGATTGTCCTATTATTTCAAGAATTAATATAGCACTCAGTATGGCAAAAATTAAAGGTTTTTTATTTGATTTGTAATCTTTTGTTATTTTTATCGATTTATCAGGAATAACTATAGGGGCTTTTAAGTCCAAAGATGCAGCGGGATAACCATCATTAACTTTTGACAGGTCTATTTTTATATCCTGTGAAATTGTATTCTGTGGTATACCTATGTATATATTTAAATCATTTTCTTCAATCTTATTTTTTATGTGTGCATTTATCCATTTGAGGATTTCTTTTTTTGAATTTTGTTTCAAATATTCATTTTTCATGCAGCAGTTAAATGCATCATACATGAAAATAGAGGTCTTATTTTGAGAAAATGTACTTTTTAGAATATCTATTTTTATAGTTTGCCTATAATCTTCTGGAAGCTCTTTTAGATTTGAATCTAAAATACGATGTATAGTGTTAGAAAGCATTTTTGCTTTTTCTTTAGCATCAGCTTTGGAGTACTTTTTATTAATATAGTTTTTAAGAATTTTTATATCATCAGCAGCAATTATTTTTTTATTTTTAAGTTCTTCTACAAAGTATTCCATAATTTTCACAACCTGAATATAAATTAGTATAATATAAGTACTTATGATTATCGTATATTGTAGAAATAGCTTTAATTTTGATAAAAAATTTTAAATAAAAGAAAGGAATTTTCAAATTATGAGACTGAGAAAAAAGTGGTGGGCTAGACCTGAGATGGAAGCTAGTAACCTGACTATAATAAACCCTTCTCTATTTAAAGGAAAATGGAAGGATGAATTTAAGAATGATGGAGAAATATATTTGGAGTTGGGTTGTGGAAGAGGAAAATTTTTATGTACACAGGCACTGAACAATAAACATATAAATTATATTGGAATTGATTTAAAGGATGAAGTTTTAATTTATGCACTGAAAAAGGTTGTAGAAGCTGAAGCTGAGAATATAAGGATAATACCTATGAATATATCAAAGATTGAAAATGTTTTTGACAGAGATGAGGTAGGGAGGATATACATAAATTTCTGTAATCCCTGGCCAAAAAGAAGACAGAAAAAAAGGAGGCTTACCCATACTGGATTTTTGAATATTTATAAAAAGTTTTTAAAGCCCAAAAGTGAGGTATGGTTTAAAACAGATGATAGGGGGCTTTTTGAGGAATCACAGGAGTATTTTGTGGAAAGTGGATTTAGTATAGATTATATAACTTATGATTTACATGACAGTGGTTTTACTGACAATGTAGTCACAGAATATGAAGAGAAATTTACTAATCTTGGAATGAAAACTATGTTTTTAATAGCCAGGATAGTATAGCTATAAAAAATAATCCTTATACTGTTTTTATAGAAATAAATGTATTTCTGGGGTATAATTAATTTACTATAAAATTGTTATTTTAGGAGGATGTATTGTGGCAAATTTTTATGCTGTTAAACAGGGACGCAAACCAGGGGTTTATGATGCATGGGCTGAGTGTGAAGAACAGATAAAGGGTTTTTCTGGCGCTAAGTATAAGAAATTTACGAGTCGTAAAGAAGCTGAAATATTTGCAGAACTTACGGATAAAAAAGATAATATAGATGAAAATATGCAGCTTGAAGATACTAAAAAAGAACGTAATGCTCTTTATGCCTATGTAGATGGTTCCTTTAATAACAAAGAAAAAGTGGCAGGTTATGGTTTGGTTCTGGTGCAAAATGATCAGGTTATTTTTAAAGATTTGGGTGCGTTTAGAAGCATGGAAATGAATGAAAGCAAAAATGTTTTTGGGGAAATAAGAGGAGCATTAAAAGCTGTTGAATTGGCTATTGCAAATGACTTTAAAGAGATAACTATAGTTTACGATTATATGGGAATTGAATGTTGGGCTAAAGGTGAATGGAAGGCTAACAAGGTATTGACAAAGGATTATAAAGAATTTATGCAAAAATACATGAAAAAAATAGATATAAAATTTAAAAAAGTTAAAGCTCACTCTGGAGAAGATAAGTATAATGATATGGCTGATTTATTAGCTAAAAAGGCCGTAGGGGTCAAAGATTGATAAAATATGAGGGGATTAATATGGAATATTTATTAAAGACTAAACAAGAACAAGAATTTATAGACATAACAGCTCTTGTTAGGGAAACCGTAAGAAAAAATAATGTGAAAGATGGCATGGCTGTAATTTTTATTCCTCATACTACTGCAGGGGTTACAATAAATGAAAATGCCGATCCTGATGTTGTAGAAGATATTTTAGCAGGACTTAATAAGGCCTTTCCAAGGCAGAATGGATACTTACATATAGAAGGCAACTCCCATGCTCACATAAAGGCATCATTAATGGGTTCTTCTTGTAATGTTATTATTGAAAATAGAGAGTTGAAATTGGGAACATGGCAGGGCATTTATTTTTGTGAATTTGATGGACCAAGGAATAGAAAAGTCTATATAAAGGTATTTAGGTATATATAATTTGTATAAAAAGACTTATCTTAAAAATTGATAAGTCTTTTTATTGTTGTTCAAAATCTATACCTGCCAGTTTGATAAGGTATTTAGCATTTCTGGTAGTAGATATTCCATTTCGAATTTTGTAATCAAATTTTAATTCATTGTCTAAATAGTATTCCCGAAAGTGGTAATTTTTGATTCTAGGATATTCCTGCTCTAAACTACAAAGTTCCAAGTCATGGGTGGAAATCAATCCTGAGGCTCCCTGGCCCCCTAATTGTTTTATCAGTGCTTTTGCACCAAGGTGTCTGTCAATAGAATTAGTTCCTTTAAACAACTCATCTAAAAGAAAAAATACCTTTGAAGTTTTCTTTACATTCTCAACGATCATCTTTATCCTTAATATTTCTGCATAAAAGGAGGAGATATTATTTTCTAAGTCATCTCTTATTCTCATGCAGGTAAATACCTCCATAAGTGAGCACTGAAATTTTTTTGCGCATACAGGAGCTCCAATGTAACTTAGTACTAAATTCAAACCTACAGTTCTTAGAAAAGTACTTTTACCAGACATATTTGAACCTGTTATTAATAAAATGTTTTTTTTATTATCTATTGTAATGTTATTACATACTCTCGTATTACCTAAAAGAGGATGACCTAATTCAGCAGCTTTGATTATATAAGTATTATCTGAAATTAAGGGCATAGCCCAATCTGGATTATCGTAGATAATATTTGAAATACTATTTAATGCTTCAAATTCACCTATAGTGTTAAACCATTTTTCCAGATTATTGCCCGATTTAACTCTCCATTTTTCAAATTCTACTATGCACTGATAGTCCCATAGAAATAATATATTAAGGACTATAGACAACATATTTTTTCTATCACATACTTTATTATATATAGCAGATAGTTTTTTTATGGATTTTACTGCAGATATATTTTTAGAAGTCAGCAGATTAGCTCTCAATTGTTTTAAATATCTGTTTTTAAAATCTTTTTCCTCAATTAAAGTTAACATTTTTAAATATATAGTTATACTATTTTTGTATTTGTAAAGACTTTTAAATGTGGCATTTCTTTTTTTTACATCTATAAATAAAAGTAATATTTGAATTATAAGCATAATGTAGGGCAATTTAAAACTTATCAAAGAGGTACTATAAGATAAAATCATTAACATTATTGTTAAAAAAGGCAGTAATTTAATTGTGAAAGCAAACCAGGATTTTATATATAACTCATTTCTGGCTTTTCCCCATTTATATAATTCCTCTGGGTTAATAGGTTCTGAAGGAATAACTATTGCTTCAGATTCAAATAGTTGACGCCATTTTAAATCCACAGCTAGTTCCTGTAATGATTCTTGAACCATACTTATATCAGAAGGTGTTTCAAGGGGATTTAAAAGTCGGTTTTTTAGAGATTCTCTCCCCATAAATGTTTTGCAAGTATTAATCCACTGAAATAGGGAATTCTCACCTAATATATCCAAGTCTTCTGAATAAGGATGTTCTTTATGTTTAAATTCACTTCCGTCATCTTTGAAATTTCTCCATTGCCCCTTTAGTCTCTTTAGGGCAGATTCATTTATATCCCTTAAAGCAGTGAAATATTTTCTTTTTCTTACCTCTTTGTTGTGCTGGTTAACTAAATAAATAAAGATAGCCAATGAGAAAATAGAAATTATTATACTTACAAAATAATTATTGGTATTGAAAGTATAAATGGTAATACTAATACCTACTATTAGAGTAAGAAGTCTCAAGTATTCTATAGTTTTTATTGAACTATTTTGTTCTTTAATTGAATCTGTGTAGATTTTTAATCTATTAATGTAATCATTATGTGGATTATTCAAGTATTTTCCTCCAATCATTTTTCGGCGTTTTTTATAATATTTAAAAAAATGTGTGATAAATATTTGGTAAATAATTTTCAGTTGAAGAATGCCACTTTGACAGCCTCTTTCAGATAACTTTACAAACACATTATACCATAAATTAACTTTTTATGAAGCCATTCTTGGATTAAGCACAATTTAATGTAAAAGAGCTAAAGATCTGTAACAGATATGAAGGGGTAATAATAGTATATATTAAAGACACAATAGACATTTAAAAAGGGATTAATAGATATTAGATTCACAGAAGCTTAAAATTTATAATGGCAGGATCTTTAAAAAATTGGTGATGGATTATTAAATATTGACAAAGTCTGTTAAAATAAAACATTAAATAAATTAAAAACTTATGCTAAAGACCTGTTCTGCCTGCATAATATTGATCATATTTACAGCTGAATCGATTTTATCGATTCAGCTTATGATATTAATATCAAGTGATTATAAATACCATTGATGCATATAATAGTTATAGTACATATAAATTCATTTCATGATATTAAAAAATTATAATTACTGAGGGGAATTAAAATTATGAAAAGGAAAGAATGTAATGGGTCAAATAATATTAAATCCTTAATTAGAAATAGGGATGAATTTATGAATATGATTTTGGATATGATTGAAAACGATAATCATAAATCACATACAGGCTCTTCGGCAAATGTCTCTGAAAACAGTAAAGAGATAATTGATCCTATAACCCACATATTTGATGAAGGAGATAAAATCATAATTGTAGTGGAACTACCTGGAATAGAAGAAGAAAATGTAAATCTAGAAATAGATGGTAATGATTTGATTATTACAGCAGAAGGGTCAGAAAAACATTATTATAAAAAAATAACTTTAAGACATATTCCTGTATTGGAAAATATATCTAAGAATTATCATAATTCTATATATAGTATTGAAATAAAGAAGTGATTGTAAATAAGTTGTATCCCTTTAGATAAATTTGATTCTATAGTGTTTTTTGTAATTTCTAGGTTATTTTACATAAATCATAGTGAAATTTATGTAAAAATTCGGTATAATATATAGAAAAGAAAGGAAGTAGGAAGTTATTTATAGCTTTGTCGTTATATTTATTTAAAAATGGAATCAAAAATTTAAGAAGGGAGCACCAATGCATAATAAGGATATTGCTAAAATAATTTTAGCTATAATTTTAACTGCTATTTTCCTGATTTATTTGAGATTATTTAATGGTATAAGTTATGAAAAGGATATTAAGGCAAATCTGGGCTATATGGACTTGTCTTCTGCTGATTTTGATAATGATATTATAATTTTACAAGGAAAGTGGGAATTTTATCCCTATGAATTTAGAACAAGTAATTTTGAACCAATAAACTACATAGATGTTCCAAATCAATGGAATAATTATACATATAATGGTAGAAAAATGAACACTTATGGTTGTGGAACTTACAGACTTAGGTTAAAAGTGCCTGAAAAAGGCCTATATTGTCTTAAAATTAACTTTATTTCCAGTGCATATAAATTGATTATAAATAATGAAAAAATTATTGTGAATGGAGCTGTAAATAATTCCTATGTAAATGAAATCCCCAGCTGGAAGCTTAGAGTTGTTCCCTTTTATACTCAGTCAAAAGATATTGAAATAATTATACAAGTTTCTAATTACCATCATAATAAAGGGGGAATTATAAACAATATTGTATTTGGCAGGTTTAATGTCGTAGATAATATAGCTTCAATAAATATGATTAAAAGTGCACTGATAATTGGTGTGTTTGCAGGGCTTGGATTTTATCTGCTGCTTTTATACAAATTAGAAAGTAGAAAATATACTTACATGTACTTAGCCCTATTTTGTATTTCTTCCATAATTCTTGAGTCAATTCTTGATGTTAATATTATATATTACGTGTTTAAAAATATATCCTTTAATGTCATATCTAAATTGGAATATTTATCTTATATGGGTATAAATATATCCCTACAGCTGTTTATAAAATCAATTTACCCTAATGAATCAAATAGATCCAGTTTTATATTGATAAATTTAATAAATTTTATTTATTTAGGCTTGATAATTTTAACACCAATTAAAATCTTTGGTTATAGTGATGTGATTTATATGACCATACTAATAGTTAATTGTTTGGCAGCAATGATAACATTAGTAAAATCAATTTTTAAAAAACGCAAATTTGCATGGCTTTTGTTAATAGGAATTGCTGGTATGATCTTTACTACAATTGTTGATATTTTATATACTAATAATTATGTAAATATCTATTTTTCCTCAAGTAATTATATATTGGGACTTTTATTCTTTTTATTATGTGAAATATATGTATTGTCTGTGGATGTAATTGATGCCTTTAAAAGTTCAAATAAAGCAAAAGATATGGAAATTGCATTTTTGCAGGCACAAATAGCACCACATTTTTTTTTCAATACTTTAAATAACATATATTGTCTTATGGATGAATCCGTATCTAAATCAAAAGATTTAATTTTGCATTTTTGTGATTTTTTAAGGGTAAAACATAAATTTGATTATCGAAGGAATGTATTTTATTCCTTAAGAGAGGAAATTGATTTGATAAAATCCTATGTAAAAATTGAAAATACAAGATTTAATGATTCCATTAATCTGACTGTAGATATAAAAGAAGAATATATGTCCACTCCAATTCCTCAGTTGTTAATACAGCCTATTGTAGAAAATTCAATTAAGCATGGTTTAAACTCTTATGGAATAACAATAAATATTAAGGTTTCAAAAAAGGATAATAATTTGGAAATAATTGTTTCAGATAATGGAAAAGGTATAGGGAAAGAAGTGATTTCACAATTACTCCATAATAGAGATTCCATATCAGGAGTAGGACTTAAAAATGTAAGTTTTAGATTAATGAAGTGTTATCAGTCAAAATTAAAAATTGTAAGTAAATTATCATATGGGACAAGCATATCCTTTGAGATTCCTGAGAATAAATATAAGATTGGAGGAGAATAAATGAGTAATATTAAAACAATAAAAATAAAGGATTTAAAGCAGGGGGATATACTGTTGTTTTCACCCACTGAAGACTGGGAATCAAAATTAATAGCTTCAATTACCAAATCACCTGTAAGTCATGCCGCTATGTCATATTATGATTATAATGAGATTATTGAGGAAATTCCACCTTATGCACAGATTAATTCAATAAAAGATAGAATAGTTAACCGTAAGATTACAATAATGAGGCTTACCCCTTTTAAAGAGGACATGTCTACGGTTCTTAATATTGGGAAAAATTATGTTGCCAATAAAGAACCCTATACAAAAATGGATTTGGTATTTGTCGGCTTATTTATATTATTTAAAAAGTCTTTAATAAGTCCTACGCTTCAAAAATTATTGATTCCTTTGATGAAACACATCATTAGTGATCTAATAGTACTTATTAATAAAGGAGTCTATAAAGGTTCACATCCTATGGTATGTTCTCAGTTTATTTACAATTGTTATGAAAAAGCAGGTAGGGAATATAAACTTATTGTCAGTAACGAAAATTCCATAAATAATTTATTAAATCAGGTTCAGGATTACATAAATAAAGATAGAAAAGGTTTAAAATCAAAACTAATTGATAACATGGATAAGATAAATGAGGAAAATGCATATAATTCAATAGATAAAGAAAAGTTACTTGAAAATATTTATTATGAATTACAGAAAGAACAGGATACAAATGTGTTAAATGAATTACAGGAAGAATTTGTAACAACAACTCATGAATTTTGCACTGTTATAAACTATTTATTTAATAATGAACAAACATCATTATTATTAAATTGTGGCGATAACTTAATATCTGCACCTATTAAAACCATTATTGATAGTGAAGAGTTCTTTATAACACCAGGAGATTTGTTGATGAATTGTAAAAATTTGATTAAAGTTGGCATGCTGGATAGTTAAGTGAAAATTTATTAATATGAAGTTTTTATGGTGGAACTTATCTACCCATTTGATAAGTCAAGAGTATTTTTGGGAATTTCTTTGGAGGAAAAATATGAAAATAGTTATTGTTGATAATGAAATTAACGCACTTAACTATCTAGTAAATATACTTAGTATATATGAAAATATTACTATTGAAAAAACTTTTACTGATTCTGTTGAAGCACTTGTCTACCTGTTAAAAAATCAATGTGATGCAATTTTTTTGGATATTGAAATGCCCAGTATTAATGGAATGTATTTAGCAGAGCAGGTAATTAATTTGTATCCAAGAACTAGAATATGCTTTGTAACTGCATACAATGATTTTGCAATAAAAGCATTTGAGATTAATGCTATTGATTATATATTAAAACCTTTCACTGAATCAAGGATAGAAAATAGTATAAAAAGAATAATGAATTTACTTGAAAACAATAGCTGTAATATAAATGAGGTGAGTAATAGTTATGAATATGATTTAGACATGATTTGTGGTTTTAACAATGAAGAAATAGTTTTGATAAACTATGATGAAATTTTTTATATTGAAATGTTAAATAGAAAAGTTTTTATTCATTTAAAAGATAACATATATACAGGTAATAAAACCCTTAATTTTTATGAAGAAAAGCTTAAAAAACGCTCATTTTTCAGGTCACATAAATGTTACATAGTTAATTTGGCTAAAATAGATAGATTTAAACCAAGAATTAATTATACTTATGATATGTATTTTAAAGAAATAGATGATGTTATTCCCCTCAGTAGAAATAAGGTAAAACAATTGAAGATGTTCTTTAATATTTAAAATTTTTTCGGCTTTTATTATTTACACATCACAGTCGACTGTATAAACAATAATTTTGCTTGTTATGCGTTGTTTAACATATTATTCCTCCCAAGTATTATAATCTGATTAATAATACTTGAGAAATACAAAAAGTATATTTATATATATAAATAAGGAGGATAACTTTATGAAGGAAATAGTTTTAAAGGATGGAAATGTTCTTAAAGTAGATTTGGCTCCAGGAGAATTATTACCAGCAGATAATAATCCATTTTTAATGTCAAGATCAGAATTTTTAGCCGTTCAGGCTTATGTTGAAAATGGAACTTCACTGCCTAAATCAGCGGAAGAAATGACAAGCAAGCTGAAGATAAGTGCTGAAGATGTAAATGAATTTAGTGATTTGATTAATGTATATAAAAGTATTTACGATCACTGCTATAATTTTAAAACAGTAGTTTTTCCTAT
Organism: Clostridium kluyveri DSM 555; assembly: GCF_000016505.1. Lineage (NCBI taxonomy): Bacteria > Bacillati > Bacillota > Clostridia > Eubacteriales > Clostridiaceae > Clostridium > Clostridium kluyveri. Next base: position 2,879,472 of record NC_009706.1, on the reverse strand, counting down.
GACTGTCACTCTTGCCGCTAATATAAGCCACTATAATACTAAAGTGCCAGTATATTATGGAGCACTGAATCCGATTATTGCTGCATATAATAATGGATCTTTATCAGAGGAAGATGCAACAAAAAAATTAACAGCTATACTGACAAATCTTCAAAATACAGCTCAAGTCTATGCAGATGATTGTAAAACAGCTAAAGAAAATATTATTCAATTTGCAGAGGATACAAAGAGTGATAAAAGTTTATTAGATCCTCTGTCGGATAGGTATAAAAAAGCTTATGAAGGTAAGGGCGGTGAAATAGATACTCTTTTGAAGGAAATAGACAATGATAGTAAACAGATTAAGAAATGGCAGGATGAATATGAACACGATGTAACTGTTGCAGCTACAACTCCTACTTATGCATGGATAATACCACTTGGAACTATTGCTGCTGGAATTGTTGCTGGAATATATGGGAAAAAAGCAACAGATGCCCTTGATGATATACACAAATATCAAAAAAAATTGGAATCTGCACAAGAAGATCTTAGAAAAGCCCTTGTACTGAGTAATGATCTAAGACTTGCAAACGGCAGTATGGACGGAATACTTGAGAAGCTGCAATTAGCACTACCTGTTATTGAAAAAATGGAAGGAATCTGGGGTTCACTTTCTGATGATTTCAATAATATACTTAGTGTAATTCAAAGGGATATTAAAGAGGCAGAATGGATTATTAAGGATCTTGGTGTCCAGGAGGCTATTGATGCATGGGCAAAAGCAGCTGCTATAGCAGATAATTATAGAGCAAATGCGTATATAACAGTAACAACAGAAGATGATATAAAAGCAGAACCTGAAAAATACATTATTCCTGAAACAGCATAAGATAAAGTTTCACCATATTATATTTTTGTGCTTTCATTGAAGTGAAAGGAGGTTATAAATATGAATGAAAATCAGTCAAAAGATTGGAGTGAACTGTATCAGTCAGTTTTAGAACAGGTATATATACCATCTACATCAAGTGAGAACTTATCTGGAGAAACAGTTATTGTAAGGGATATGCTTATAAATCTTGAAGATGTTTATAATAAGATTAGGGAGAAAGGAATAAAACCACGAATTATTTCCATTTTTGCAGATGTAGTTAGAAAGACAGATGAAAATAGTATTTTAATAAATAAGGATTCAGCTCTTTTTATAGTTGCACGCCGTATTGAATTTAACGTAGACAGCAGTATAATATTAGATTATCGAGAAGGTGGAATAGGCAAGCTAGTTATATATGCACATGAATTTCAAAGCAATATTAAAGTAAAAGGTGTATTTCCAGGAAATAAACCAGATATTTTAGAACTCATTACCCCAAAAAAGAAAGGTATAGTAGTTTCTTCTTCGGAGGGGAGACTTTTAATAGAGGATTTGGATAAGTATTATGAGGATGGCTTTGAATATGGAAAACCTCTTAGAATGAATATTGTTTCAATTTTTCAGTTCGCCACCATCCTCTTTTACTCAGCACCCGATATTGCACAATCCATGTTAGAATGGATATCGGATATAACCACGGGGTCTAAAGCTGCCGTTGATCTTAATATTAAAAGTTCTGCCCTTCTTGTAAATCTCAGAATGTCAACGAGTCCAGTGACTTTCGTACCATATCTTGACAAGGATGTTTATGCAGATTCCTTTGACTCATTTATATGTTCAGCAAGTTCATATGAAACTCAATATCAGAGGTACAGTGATGAAAAACTTTCTTTTGATGATCGTAGAAGTGCTGCACAGAATATGCTTGATAACTACAAAGATATCTGTAAATATAATAAACAATTGATTTTACAAGCTGATAGTAATTACAGAATAGCTCAAGGGTCAGAGATCCAGGCTAGCTCAACCTTAAACATACAACAATATAAAGTAAAACAGGCAGGAATTTCCTTTGAATATGAGTCAAAAAAGTGGGAACGTGACCAAATTATCAAAGCTGTATTTTCAATGGCTGCAGCACTTGTGGAATTTTCTGCTGCTGTAGCACTTATGATGGTAGGCGATGAAGCAGCAGCTGCGGGAGCAGCAGGTGCTGTGAAAAATGGAATTGCTGCAGCAGATGATGCAGCAAAAGTTGCAGATAAGGTAAAAGAATTATCGGCTTTTGCAAAAGCAATGGAAAATCTGTCAAAATCCATGAATAACCTGGAGAAATTAGCAAAATTTCTTAAGACCACATATGAGACAATTGATAAAATTATTACTGCTGCAAAGAAAATTTCAAGTGCAGATGAAAATATAAGTGTTGAAATTCCTGATACAGATTCAATTTCCACAGAAGCAGATTGGGATGCATTTCTAGTGGATGCTGAGTTATTTATGAAACCAGCAATAGATGCTGGGATTCCTGGCGCACTGGAGTATAAAGCAGAGATAGATAAGTTAGCTATATACGGAAAAGCCTATATGGCCACTCAGATTGCAGTGGTAAAGGCTGGACAGGAACTTGCAAGGTTAATACTTCAAAGAGAAGTAGATCAGAATCAGGAAGTAAGGCTAAAAGAATATGTAGATAAACTTTCAGGGCAGATTAATAAAGATGATGAAATAATGCAGGCTTTTTTTGAAAGAGAATTAAATGTAAAATGTTGGATATTTATTGCTGTACAAAATTATGCAGGAGCATATCGTTACTGGGGATTAAGGGATTCGAGAATTACATTGTCTATAGTAAAGCCTGTAGAGCAATTAGAAGAGGATATGGGTATAATTACACAGGAATATTCAGAGGTACTTGAATCTTTTAATCCTCCACCTCAGGATTTTCGTGGTATTGTAGTTACAATACCAGATACGAAGCAGGGCAATTTTCACAATGTTGTACAAAATCTTAAAGAGAATCGTTCAGTAGCTATACCAATAAGTCCAGATGCTGCAGAATTCAATGGACTGGATCGTGTACGGCTTACAAGGGTGAGAGTTTGGCTTATAGGGGTTGTGGCTTCTAAAAATAATCCAGTGTATATAGAAATTACAACATCAGGTATTTACTATGATAGACTTAGAGAAGAAAATTTTGAATTTTCTTCAGCATCTTTAAGACGTGTATTTAAGTATAATGGAATAGTAGGAAATGAAAGTTCCATAATTATAGAGGGTGAAGTGGAAGAACGCAGTAAATACAAATATTTTCAGCCAACGCCATTTACACAGTGGACTATAAGTGTGCCTGAAGCCTATAATCAAGGCGTTGATTTGTCTACACTTGAAGCAATTCAAATTGAATATGCAGGTAATGTTATTGCTCATTAAAATTGAATATTTTAATGAAGGAGATTAAATTAAAAATGAAAATATTAGAATCGATAAAAGGAATTGGACCTGATTTGTTAAAAATTTCAAACAATACTCCATTTGAAGTTACTATTGACGAGTGGAGTATTATTAAAAGTTATGCAAATCAAATTATAAAAATAGGAAGCGAAGCCGAAGAAAACATTAAGGCATTCATTTCATCTTTTCAGATACTTAAAAAGTGTGCAGTTAAATGGGAGGAGTCTATATTCTTAAATATCATTAAACTTTCAGATTATTTGTATAAATTTGGAATGGAAACGGTAAAAGTAGAATATTGTAAGCTTAAGGATATTTTATGTTCTGTTCAGGGCATGAAGCCCTCAGAACATGATAGACTACTATTTCATAAGGCTATTTTAAATTGTATTAATGAGATTGAAAATATTATTAACTTATCATCAATAGTAATAGAGGATTTGATAGATTTTTCTAATTCTATTGAAAATACATATAGGGAATGTCAACAGTATATGTATATAAGGGCAAATGATTGGATAATAAATATAGATTCTAATTCCAAAATGAAAAATGCTTGCGGGATGGATATTGTACAACAAACAATTCAAGCTGTGGTTGAACTCTCTTTACTTATGATTAAAATACATACACCTCCATTGGCAGATATACAGAGGTTTAGAGGTGTTTGGGCCTCAATTAGGGAGGATTTAGACTATATTGATTTAATATTTAATAAAGAGATTCAAATAGATGAACCTTTTATAGTCAGTATCAATATTAGTGTAGCTATATCGGAATGGGAAAGGGTTGCAATGGAAGCATATGATTTTTCAAATAAGGCTAAGCTTCTTTAAGATGGTTAAATTAAAATGTTAAAATTACGAGGTGCTTTATGGCGGGAATAAAAAATTTTACAAACAGTACGGATAAAAAGCTAGCTATTACAATTTATATAAGGGATGGAGAAAATCCTGGAAATACAGCTGGAACCCAACAGTTTAGTTTGGACAGATTTGAGACAAAACAGATAACTTATGGTAATGCACGTAATATTTATCTAAACGGTATGAATGTGGTTTCCATGTATGATGGGCAAGTTACAGGTGAGCAAAAATTTATTATACAAAGAGGAAGTCCGTTGGACGATTTATTTAATAGAAATAATCACATATGGATAAAAGTTATTGAAAACCTTTTTGATATAAGCAGCTCAAATGATTAAATTACCAATATATTCTGCATGAGAGAATATATAATCAAGAATTTTCTGCAAATTTAGAGGCTTATCATAATTATGATAAGCCTCTAAATTTTTGATTTTTTATGGTGAAATTATAATGTAAGAAATGAATTTATATTATTATGTGAAATTGTTAATAGGTAAAATATTTGAAAGTTATAAAAAACTGATTTTATGCTAACATAAAGCGCTATCCATGGTATCAATATATTTATAAAGTATTCTTTTAAGATCTAGTATATTTTTCATTTCATAATATCCAGATTTTTTATAGATATAGTTTACTGCATTGATGGCTCCTTCGGCGAAAGCTTTTCTTGAAAAGGATTCATGGCTTATTTCTATTTTATCATTATCCCCTACTATGAGAACATGATGTTTTCCAACTACACCACCAGCACGTACAAAATTTATAGGTATGTTTTTGTTATATATTCCCGCGGATTCAAGTCCATTTTCTATTTCAGAAGATATTTTTAAAGCAGTACCAGAGGGTGCGTCTTTTTTATTTTTATGGTGAATTTCTGTAATTTGAAAATCATATTTGTTTAATATGTTTGCAGCAATATTGCTTAAAAGCATTACTACATTGACTCCTAAAGTAATATTTGGAGCGTACACTATGCCGTTATTAAATCTATAAGCCATATCTTGAAATTTACTGATATCATCTTTAGTAAAACCCGTAGTACCTATTACTAAGTTTACTTTCATCTTGGAGATTGTCAAAGCATTTTCCATAGTAGATGAAGGCTTTGAGAAGTCTACAATTACATCTGGCTTAGTTTTAAAAATAATGGATTGAAGCTCATCAGAAGTGCTTATTTTTATTTCTGTTTTATGAGTTCCAAGTAATTCTCCTAAGTTCATACCTTTTTTTGTACTTTTAGGGCTGCATATTGCTGCTACGATTTTCATATTGTTTTGTTCTGAAATTCCTCGGGCTATATGGTGTCCTGTTTTACCTAAACCTATTAATCCTACTTTAATCATGTTAGTTACCTCCTTTTTATTTTTATAAAGTTTAATTTATCCGAACGCGGTAATTAGCTAATGCGCCTGGATAAGTTCTTCTCTTGATATAAATTAGTATTTAACAATATCAACAACTTCATTATACAATAAAAGTTGTTTGTTGTCATTAATAACTAATTATATTTTGTTTTTTTATTTATACTTATTTTTATTATGAATGTTGTGCAGCAGTAATTTTTATTTATAAATTAGTTAAATTATTATTTACATACAGCTAAGAATAATCTATACTAATTAATGGCTTAAAGAATGTATTTGAAAGGGGGAATTGCTTTAGGATTAGACGGTCTTAAAGTAAATCTAAAATGTCATCACAATATGTTATGAAACCTGTGTATCAAAAAATAGCAATAGATATAGCGAATAGAATAGTAGCTGGGGATTTTTCTATAGGTGATAAACTCTATGGCAGATCCTCCCTTGCAAGCCACTATAATGTCTCTCCTGAAACTATCAGAAGGGCAATGATTCTTTTAAATGATATGGATATTGTGGAAGTAACGAAAGGCAGTGGAATCATTGTTAAATCTGTAGATAACTGTTTAAAATTTATAGGCAAATTTAAGGATATAGATTCTATGAATTTCTTGAAAAAGGAAATGCTTGATTTATTGGATGAAAAGAATATATTAGAGAAAAAAATTGAAGGAGTACTTAATGAACTTATAGATTATTCTAATAGATTTACCAGCACTAATTCTTTTATACCTTTTGAGTTTAAAATATATAAGGGATTCGATATTATTGGAAAGACTATATCTGAATGTAGGTTTTGGCAAAATACTTTTGCCACTATAATAGGTATAAGAAGAAGAGGCAAATTAATACTTTCTCCAGGGCCCTATGCTGTATTTGAAGAAGATGATGTTTTTATAGCCATAGGTGATGAAGCAAGTTATTATAGAATTAAAAAATTTATTTGTTAATTTAAATATATAATTTAGAGAACATAGATTTTATTTAAAAAAGTCTATGTTCTTTTATTTTCATCTATATTAGTATACATAATACAATTAATTTTGTATTTTTACTTAAATTTTTTGATTTGATAAATAATTAGATATGATATTACTATTTTAAAATTTCAAAACTTTAATTTTTTTATTTTAATATAAATTACAAAAAGATTTTTTAAGACCATATAAGCTTCAGGTTTATAGTAAATTTGTTATATTATATTAAAATATGGATAGTTTTTAACAATTTTTTACTATTATTTACTTATATAAGTCTTATATTACTGTTGGATAAATGGCGGAAATCTTTACAAAGTGACAACTTTATGATAAATTAAAGTTGTTACTGATTTTTAAAAGGAGGGATTATGTTGATAGAATTTAAAAATGTAAGCAAAACTATAAACAACAAATCTATTATTAATAATATAAGTTTAAATGTAGATAGGGGAGAATTAGTAACTTTTATCGGCCCAAGTGGTTGTGGAAAAACTACTACTTTAAAAATGATCAATAAATTGATAACTCCAAGTTCAGGTGAAATTTTTATAAATAGAAATAAAATTGAAGAGGAGGACACTATCAAACTTAGGAGAAATATAGGTTATGTAATACAACAGACAGGCCTTTTTCCTCATATGACTGTGGCTGAGAATATATCTTTAATACCTAATATTGAAAAAATGGACAATAAAAAAATTCAGGAAAGGATGGAAGAGCTATTGACTCTGGTAGGTATGTCTCCTAAAGATTATATGAACAAGTATCCCAATGAATTAAGTGGAGGACAGCAGCAAAGAGTTGGAATAGTAAGAGCACTGGTCATGAATCCAGATATAATATTAATGGACGAGCCTTTTAATGCATTGGATCCAATAACAAGAGGTCAACTTCAAGATGAAATATTTAATATTCAACAAAATTTTAAAAAGACCATTGTCTTTGTAACTCATGATATGGATGAAGCATTAAAACTCGCTGACCGTATATGTATTATGGGAAAGGGTACTGTGCTGCAATTTGATACCCCAGAAGAAATATTAAAAAATCCAGCTAATGATTTTGTACGGGAGTTTATCGGAGAAAACAGAATTTGGAATCAGCCGGAGTTAATTAAGGCAAAGGATATAATGATAAAAAATCCAATAAAATCAAGCGGAGAAAGAACGGTAGTACAAGCACTTGAAATAATGAAATCAAATCATGTAGATAGTTTGCTTGTGGTGAATGAGAATAATAATCTAATAGGACTTGTTACTTTGAAAAAAATCAGACTTAATATGGATAAAAATAAGAGGCTAAAGGATATTATGGAAACAGAGGTGATAACAGTTAGTTTTGAAGATTCCATAGTAAGCGCTTTAGAAAAAATGGAATATAACAAAATGGGATATATTCCTGTTATAGATGATAAATTAACTTTAGTAGGGCTTATTACTAGAAGCAGTCTTTTGTCTGTAATGAGTAATCAGTTTATTAATAAGGATGTGGATATCTAGTGAATACTATAAATAATTTTTTTCAATTTGTCATAGATAGAAAATTACAAATATATAATCTTTTCATAGAACATATAGAGCTAACGCTGTTCGCAGTTTTAATATCTGTGATCATAGGAATTCCCTTGGGAATGTTTATAATAAGAAATAGGAAGCTTTCCACCGGGGTAATTGGAGTTGCAAATGTTATACAATCTATACCCAGTCTGGCTTTACTGGGTTTTTTAATTCCGGTGCTTGGGATAGGAAGTAAACCTGCAATTGCCATGGTAGTTTTATACTCCCTACTTCCAATTATAAAAAATACCTTTACAGGACTTACTAACATAGATGGTTCTATAATTGAAGCTGCAGAGGGACTTGGACTTACTAAAAGTCAGATTTTAATAAAGGTTAGACTGCCTCTCGCAATGCCAGTTATAATGTCTGGCATAAGAATATCGGCAGTTACTGCAGTGGGACTTATGACTATTGCAGCTTTTGTAGGAGCTGGAGGACTGGGATATCTGGTATTTTCAGGAGTACAGACTGTTAATAATAACATGATTCTGGCAGGGGCAATTCCAGCTTGTTTTCTAGCTATATTCTTTGATTTTATTATAGGAAAGATTGAAGATATAGTAACGCCTAAAGGTATAAAAGTTTCACATAAAAAATCAAAGAAAAAAACTAATAAAAATATTACTAAAATATTAAAGAATAAAAAACCTATTTTAACAGTGGTGGCCTTATTGATATTGGGTATTATTGCATTTATGACGTATAGTGGATTAACTAAAAAAACCATAGTAGTTGGCTCAAAAAACTTTAATGAACAGATAGTACTTGGAAATATGGTTTCTTCTTTAATAGAGTACAATACGGATTATAAAGTAGATAGAAAATTAAATTTGGGAGGCAGCAGTGTGGTTTTTAGTGCCATGAAGTCCGGCAATATAGATTTATATGTGGAATATACAGGTACAGGACTTGTAAATATAATGAAACGAGAATCTATAAGCGATGCAGACCGTGTTTATGATATAGTAGAAGATTATTTTAAGAAAAACTATGGTATGCAATGGCTTAAACCCTTAGGATTTAATAATACCTATGTGCTGGCAATGAAAAAGGAATTGTCAAATCAATATAATATAAATACCATATCGGATTTGACAAAAATAAGTAATAGTATAAATTTAGGCTGTACTATGGAGTTTGCTAACAGAGATGATGGATACCCGGGACTTCAAAAATTATATGGATTAAATTTTAAAACTGTAAAAGGTCTAGATGGGGGACTTAGATATTCTTCTCTTGAAAATGATGAAACTCAGATAACAGATGCTTTTTCTACAGATGGACTGCTTAAGAAATTTGATTTGAAACTTCTAAAAGATGATAAAAACTTTTTCCCTCCTTATTATGCAGTTCCTTTGGTGAGAGAAGATGTATTAGAAAAGTATCCTGAAATTAAACCAATACTCTTAAGCTTAGAAGGAAAAATTACGGATGAGGATATGAGAGAAATGAATTATAGAGCAGATAATGGTGAGGATCCTAAAGTAATAGCAGAAGATTTCCTGAAAGAGAAGGGATTAATTAAATAAGGTGCTGATGAAGCATCATGGAAGCATTAAATATAATGTTTGGTAAAGGTGTTTATTGCCGAACATTATATTTTTATATATGCAGGAAATTAAAATGGAAGCCCTGAATTTTAAAAAATATGGAATATGGGTTATAATATAATCTATAAATATAGAATTCAGGAGGATGTTATGGATATAAAAAATGTAGCTGTACTTGGTACTGGTACTATGGGAAATGGAATAGTTCAGCTTTGTGCGGAAAGCGGATTAAATGTAAATATGTTCGGGAGAACTGATGCCAGTTTGGAAAGAGGGTTTACAAGTATAAAAACTAGTCTTAAGAACCTTGAGGAAAAGGGAAAAATAAAAACCAATATATCAAAAGAAATATTAAAAAGGATAAAGGGCGTTAAAACCATTGAAGAAGCGGTAGAAGGCGTTGATTTTGTAATAGAATGTATAGCTGAAGATTTAGAACTTAAACAAGAAGTATTCTCTAAGCTAGATGAAATATGTGCCCCTGAAGTTATTTTGGCTTCTAATACTTCAGGACTCAGCCCCACAGATATAGCAATAAATACAAAGCATCCTGAGAGGGTGGTTATTGCTCATTTTTGGAATCCACCACAGTTTATCCCATTGGTAGAGGTGGTACCGGGAAAACATACTGATTCAAAAACCGTGGATATAACTATGGATTGGATTGAGCATATAGGCAAAAAAGGGGTTAAAATGAGGAAAGAGTGCCTTGGCTTTATAGGTAATCGTCTCCAGCTTGCATTGCTTAGAGAGGCATTATATATAGTTGAACAGGGATTTGCAACGGCAGAAGAGGTAGATAAGGCTATAGAATATGGCCATGGAAGAAGATTACCAGTTACGGGTCCTATATGTAGTGCAGATTTAGGAGGACTTGATATATTTAATAATATATCTTCCTATCTATTTAAAGATCTTTGCAACGATACTGAACCCTCTAAACTTTTAAAAAGTAAGGTGGACGGTGGCAATTTAGGCAGTAAGACTGGAAAAGGTTTTTATAATTGGACACCAGAATTCTTACAAAAAAAGCAAAATGAAAGAATCCAGCTGCTTATGGATTTTTTGGAAAAAGATAAAAATGATAAATCCATTGAAAGGAATATATAATATATGGAGAGATATGTCATAGTGTGTACTGTAGGTGGCGGTGCATTAAAATTTCATGAGAAATTAACTAATGATGTCTGTTATAAATTCAATAAAAAACGTACTAAATTGCCGGCCCATTTTACAATAAAAGCACCTTTTGAAACTAATAAAATTGAGGATATAACAAATATTTTGAATAAATTTTCTAAAAGCAATTATAAGTCACCAATAAAAATTGAAGGTTACGGAGCATTTAGAGAAGATGTAGTTTATATGGATATAAAAATGTCATCACAAGCTAAAAAAGTCCACGATAGTTTTATAGATGAATTAGAAAAGGTACCGTGGGTAAAATTCAAACACAATGAAGGAAAAAATAAAGTTTTTCATTGTACTATAGTATCTAAGAGAATAAAGGATAGATTTAAAGAAATATGGGATTATGTTAATAATTATCCCTGTGATTTCAATGAATATTTTGATAATATTTCTCTTTATATGTGGAAAAGTAATACGTGGGTATTGGTAAAAAGGTATGAACTTATTTAAGTATTTTAAAACTTAGTTGAGGAGACTTTAAGTCTCCTTTATTTTATTTAAGATGGTAGTTTTTTATACATCTATATAATATTTTTAGAAACTTCAGAAGAACAAGGTGATTTTTTTCTTTTATTTAAAATAACAGAAGTTAAAATGCTTGCTGACATTATTATAAATATAATTAATAGTGATACTATTATTGAAATATTTATGTGAAAAAAAGTAATTGAAAGTTTAATACCTGTAAATATCAGTATGCACGCAACCCCGTATTTAACATAATCAAATTTGTTGTGAAGTTTTTCAAGAAGGAAATACATGTTTCTAAGTCCTAATATAGCAAATATATTTGAAGTATATACTATAAATGGATCTGTAGTTATAGAGAATATAGCAGGTATTGAATCTATTGCAAAAATTATATCTGAAAGTTCTATTAGTATTAATATAGCAAATAATGGAGTGGCATACAGTATGCCATTCTTTTTAGTGAAGAATTTCTCTCCGTCCAATTCTTTGGAAACAGGAATTATTTTATTAATTAATTTAATTATTTTGCTGTTATGAAAATCCTTTGATTCATTATGTTTAAAAAACATTTTAATACCACTTACTATAAGTAATAGGCCAAATATATACAGCATCCAGTGAAATTTGTCAATAATAGTTACTCCAAGTATTATAAATATAAGTCTCAATACTACTGCGCCGAAAATTCCATAGGTAAGTACTCTTTTCTGATATTCTGGTTTTATTGAAAAACTTTCAAATATAAGTAAAAATAGAAAAATGTTATCAAGACTTAGGCTCTGTTCAATTACATATCCCCCTAAAAAAGATAGAGCTTTTTCAGGTCCCATAAAAATATAAATTCCTATGTTAAATGTTAAAGCAAGTCCCACCCAAAAGCATAGATGTAATAAAGATTTTTTTGTAGACATAAAATTTTACCTCCAAATTCTTAATTAATTATCAGGGCATTAAATTTATAATAAAAATAAGACCTTTAACGTAGTTCATAATTAAAATAAACTTATGAACTATGTTAAAAGTCTTATTACCCCATAGGGCTTACAAAACCAGATCCTTAAATTTGGATCGAAATGTTGACTTTGTAACTTAAAATTACTCCCCTTCAACTGATTATTAAGTTTTTAATTTCTTATTTGTATGTTATTATAAAATTTAATAATTGTCAATTTAAATTATAGAAATTTCTTAAAAGAAATTTCTATAATTTAAATTTTAAAATCAGATTAGGTTATTTAATCCAAAGGTTTAAATTTTGCTTTGCCTACGCCACAGACTGGACATTCCCAGCTCTTAGGCAAATCTTCAAATAATGTACCTGGTTCAACACCAGAGTCAGGATCTCCAACTGCAGGATCATAAATAAATCCACATACGGAACATTGATATTTAGGAGCATCTTTTACTGGATTATTTTTATTTGCTGCATGAGTTGGTGAGGTCTGTGGAGATTTACCACGTTTTACGTCCTGATAATATGCATATGTCATAGGATCTATATCCTTTATTAATTCTGAATTAAGTACTTTTCCAACGAATATAGTGTGGGTATCTATGTCTATTTCTTTTTCAACTTTTAATTCAATCCATGAAGCGGCATTGTCAAGAACTATTGGAACGCCACTTGCACCTGCCTTGAAGGATACTCCAGAAAATTTATCAGTAGTTCTTCCGGATTTAAACCCAAACTTACCTACAAATTCTAAAGGAGTTTCCGTGGAAAGGGCAGATACCCCTATTAACTTGCTTTTTTGTATATATTCATGAGTAAGATTTTGTTTATTAATACTTACAGCAATTCTAGCTGGATCTGATGTTATTTGAAAAACTGTATTGGCAATCTGTCCATTTTTCTTACCTTCAGAGATAGAGCTTATAACATATAAGCCGTAACTTAGTTTATAAAATGCTTTATTATCAATCATAATTCATATACTTACATAATATTAAAATTTAATATGTAAGTAATACCTCCTCTCAATTTATATATTATTTAAAGTAGTGTATTAAAAGTAGTATTTAGTTACCTCCTCCCTTTTTTTATATAAAATGTTTTCTTAAATAGATTATACACTAAAAAAATTACTTATTCAATAGTTTTTATAGTTTTTTAATAACTAATTTCAAACAATAATAATTATTTGAAATTAGTTATGTTATATACTTATATATTATCTTGATCTGTTAGAATTATAGGTTCATTTTTGGTGATGGCAATAGTGTGTTCATATTGTGCTGATAAGCTGCCATCAGCAGTGCGTGCAGTCCAGTTGTTAAGATCCAACAGGGTTCTATAGGTTCCTATATTTATCATAGGCTCTATAGTAATTACCATGCCTTCCCTAAGTTTTAGTCCTCTACCTGGTTTTCCATAATGAGGCACTACCACATCATCATGCATAACTTTGCCAATACCATGACCTGTGTAATCTCTTACTACGGAATACCCTAAAGATTCTGCATAAGTTTGTATAGTGTGTCCAATATCTCCTATTCTATTTCCAGAGAAAGCTTTCTTTATACCTTTATAAAGGCATTTTTTTGTAACTTCCATAAGATTTTTAGCTTCTTCTGAAATTTTTCCTACTGAATAGGACCATGCAGAGTCAGCTAACCATCCATCTAGGTTTACCACCATGTCAATGGTAACAATATCTCCTTCTTTTAAAGGTTTATTTGTGGGAAAACCGTGGCAAATTTCGTCATTTACAGAAGCACAGGTTGCATAGGGAAATCCCATATAACCTTTTTGTTCCGGTTTTGCTCCATGTTCTTTCAGATATCTCTCTACAAAAGAATCTATTTCCATAGTGGTTAAACCTGGTTTTATTATTTTTCTAATTTCCTTATGACAGGATGCCAGTATTTTTCCAGCTGCTGCCATGTAGCTTATTTCCTTATTAGTTCTTATAGCTATCAATATTTTCCCCTCTATCTTAAAATTTATAATATTTACTCTATTTTAACATATTTATAAATAAAAAATAATAATATTTTTTATTTATAACATATCTATTAATAATTACTTCGTTGTTGCTTTTATAAATGTTAGCTATAATTATAGATATTAAACAATAGATTTAATTTTAGCAAGTCACAGTAAGTTCTCCTAAAATTTAAGTGGAGGAAAGTATTCCTTGTGATGAATTTCTATATAGAGTTAATAATTATTTCATTGGAAAAGGAGCGGATAAATGTATAAAATAGATTTAAATTGTGATTTGGGAGAGGGCTTTGGAGTCTACAAAATGGGAAATGATGAAGAAATATTAAAATATATTACTTCCGCTAATATTGCCTGTGGATTTCATGCAGGAGATCCTAAAATAATGCATGAAACTGTAAGGCTTTCATTATTAAATGATGTGGCAATTGGAGCACATCCTGGATTACCGGATTTAGCTGGATTTGGAAGGCGTAATATTAATGTATCTCCTGATGAAATTTATGATATGGTGGTATACCAAATAGGAGCACTTTATGCTTTTGTAAAATCTGAAGGGGGTGTCATGCATCATGTAAAACCTCATGGTACACTTTATAATATGGCCGCAAAGAATAAAAAACTTGCCAGAGCCATTGCAGAAGGTGTATATAATGTGAATCCTGAATTTATTCTATTTGGATTATCTGGAAGTGAACTTATATCTGAAGGAAATAGGATAGGACTCAGAACGGCTAGCGAAGTATTTGCAGATAGGACTTATCAATTAGATGGTTCCCTTACCCCTAGAAGTGCAGGAAATGCTGCGATAATTACAGATATTGATAAAGCAGCAGAAAGAGTTTATCGTATGATAAAATATGGATTAGTTATGTGTGAGCAGAAAAAAGACATTGGAATAAAGGCTGATACTCTATGTATTCACGGTGATAACCCTCACTCATTGATTTTTGTACGTAAAATCAATAAACATCTCAAGGATTTGGGGGTTTATATAGAAAAAATAATACATGAATAATTTAAAGTTAGGTGATTAGATCATTATGAAACAGTATAAAATTGAATGGAATATTTTCCCTATGGGTGAGTCTGCAATTTTAATAGAATTTGGGAGGAAAATTGATAAAGATATTCACAAAACAGTTAGAATGTTTGGGGAATACCTTCATAAACATCCTTTTGAAGGAATGATAGAATATGTGCCTGCTTTTTCAACAGTTACCATATTTTACGATATAATTAAACTAAGAACTAAGAAAGCTTACAAAGGAATAAAAAAATCTTCCTATGAAATAGTTTCTTCTCTGATTAATAATATGCTTGATAATTTTAATGTATCTATAGACGAAGAAGAAAGGATTGTGAAAATTCCTGTATGTTACGGGGGGCAATTTGGACCGGATCTTCAATATGTTGCTGAATATAATAAAATTTCTGTAGATAGAGTAATAGACATTCATTCTAATAATGATTATATTGTATACATGATTGGATTTGCCCCTGGATTTCCTTATCTGGGAGGAATGTCTGAGAAAATAGCTGCTCCAAGGCGCAAGTCACCCCGCAGATCAGTTCCAAAAGGTTCTGTTGGAATTGCAGGAATGCAAACAGGTGTTTATTCAATAAGTACTCCTGGAGGGTGGCAAATTATTGGGAATACACCAAAAGTACTTTTTTCTCCTTCCACATGTCCGCCAAGTATTTTACGTCCAGGTGATGTGGTGAGATTTTATCCTATTTCTCCTGGTGAATATGATAAATATAAGGAAAGTGAAAATTGGATATAAATGTTTTAAAGTCAGGGTTTCTCACGACTATTCAAGACTTAGGGAGAGCTGGGTATCAAAAGTATGGGGTTATAGTAGGCGGTGCCATGGATACTTATGCACTTCGCATGGGAAATATTTTAATTGGCAATAGAGAAGGAGAAGGAGCACTAGAAATTGCGCTGATTGGACCTTATTTAAATATGAAAAAAGGTACCCTTTTTTCCATAACAGGAGGGGATTTTTTACCAACCATAGATGAAAAACCTGTACCTATGTGGAGACCTGTATATTTAAATAGGGATGCTATATTAAAATTCAGTAATTGTAGAGTAGGTTGTTATGGCTATTTATGTGTTGCAGGGGGATTTGATTTGCCGGAAATTATGGGAAGTAAAAGTACGTATATTAAAGCTGAAATAGGAGGCTATAGTGGTAGAGCTTTGAAAAAAGGTGATAGAATTAATCTCAATTCTCCAGAGGCACAGTCGGTTAATATTATAAATGTACTGAGGAGGAAATTGCCATCGAAAATATTTACTACAGTGAATTGGTATGTAAAAGGATGTAAGGAGGGAAATTCTACATATGGTTTTATAAGAGTTATTAGAGGAAGGAATTTTAAAGATTTTACTAAAGGGAGCTTAGAGAGATTTTTCCACAATCCTTTTAAAATTTCCCATGAGTCTGATAGAATGGGATGCAAACTGTTAGGGCCTACATTGAAATTGAGAAAAACTTTTGACATGATTTCTGAAGCAGTTTCTTTTGGCACAGTACAAATTCCCCCGGATGGTAATCCAATTATACTGTTGGCGGACAGACAGACTACGGGAGGGTATCCTAAAATTGCAGAAATAACTTCTGTAGATATTGGGAAAATTGTACAAATGAAACCTGGCGAAAAAATTATATTTGAGGAAATTTCCTTAAAGGATGCAGAAAACTTGTATTTTTATAGAGAAAAATATATAGGTGATTTAAAGAAAGCTATATATTTAAAAAATTCTATTAATTTCGAAATATAATTGGAATTTACTAGTTCTATTAATTTTTTTAATATTCAGTTGACTTATCAGAATTTTTAAGGTATAATATAAACAAGAAGAAAGTAAAAAATTCTTCTTAAAAATCCTAGCTCATAATTTAATGTAAGTTGAATTGTTAAATACTTTAAAAGATAGTTAGGGTAAGAAATGCAGTTGATTTATTGTGGATAAAGGTTTATGTTTACAAGAATTGCTGTTGTGTACAAATATTAGTCTGTTAGAGATTAGTTATTAGTAAAATGTGTTCCTATGAGACATCTGATTTATAATATTTAAATTACTATAAGTTTCATGATGTGCTTAATAGTATAAAAGAGTAACCGAAAAAGAAAGGTGATAAAAATTCAAGTAGAACCAAATTTTTTATATGAGCTGGGATTTTAGCCACCATTTAGTGTCATTTAGCTAAGTGGTGGTTTTATTTTTTGATAAATAAAAATTCTATGTTGAATTATGCATATTTATGGATTTTAAAAAACATATATGGTAACATATGATAATGTGATTTAGGAATGGGGCATCTAAAAATAAACAAAAATATCTAATGTAAAGAAGGAGGTTAAATATATTATATGTTAAAAAAAATATCATTAGAGTATAAGCTTATTACTATATTAATATTAATTGTCTGTATACCGCTTTTATTAATATCCATTATAAGTTTTCATATGGCATCAAAGCTTACATATAATAAAACAAGCCAGCTTACCATGGAGATATCCAATGAAAAATCTTCATTTATAGAATTACATATTAATTCAGTGAAAAATTCAATACAAGCTTTGGCTATTGATAAATCCATAATTGATGGTGATGAAAATGGCATGATTGATGAACTTGAAAGTATAACTGACAGCAATAAGGATATAATGCAATCATATGTGGGAGACGAAGGGAAGAACTTTACAATATACCCTAAAACTGAATTACCTTCAGGATATGATCCTACAACTAGAGATTGGTACAAACAGGCTGTGGCTTTTCCCGATAAGGTATTTATAACTGAACCTTATAAAGACGCTGTTACGGGTAAAATTGTTATAACCGCTGCAAAAAAAGTACAATCTAGTAATGGGAAGATAACAGTGGTAGGCATAGACATGGATATATCTACTTTATGTGATAAAATAGCATCTACTAAAGTTGGAAAAACAGGATATTCCATATTAACTTTGTCTGATGGCACAATTATTGCACATAAGGATAAGAATAAATTAATGACTAATATAAAAAAAGAAATTCCATCTGCGCAAATAATTTTGAATAAAAAAAGTGGGGAGTTACAATATAATGATGGGAGACTCTTGAATATAATCGGATTTAGTCGTTCTGATGAAACAGGTTGGATATCTATAGCTGTTCTTCCGGAAAGTGATTACATAGGGGATTTGAATTCAATTATAATAACGGTTTCAATAATTTTGGTTATTATAATTGGAATAGTTATTATATGTGGAATAGTTATTGTAAAATATATAACTAGCCCCCTTTTAAGAATACAAGCTTTTGCAAAACGTCTTTCTGCCTGTGATTTTAGTACTCCTATACAGATAAGAAGAGGAGATGAATTTGGCCAAACCGCCGAGCTGCTTAATACTGCACAGAAAAATGTTAAAGAACTTATAAAGACTATAATTGATAATTCTAGAGATATTACTTCTTTTAGTAAAAAACTTTCTAATTCGGTAGAAGAAATAACGTTAAAATTTAAAATTATAGATAGTTCAATAAATAATATAGTAAATTGTTCTCAGGAAGTCACCTCCTCTACAGAAGAAGTGACTGCATCCATAGAGGAAATAGATGCCAATGTAAATGAATTATCAAATAGAGCTGAAAATGGGAATAAAAATGCAAATGAGGCTAAAGTAAGGGCACTTTCCATAGAAGAGAATGTAAAAAATGCCATAGATGAGTGTAGAAACATTTATAAGGAGCAAGAAGCAAGTATATTAAAAGCTATTGATGATGTAAAAGTGGTTGTAGAAATAAAGGAAATGGCAGATATGATCTCAAGTATTGCAGAACAGACTAATTTATTGGCTCTAAATGCCTCTATTGAGGCTGCAAGAGCAGGAGAACAGGGCAAAGGATTTGGCGTAGTTGCACAAGAAGTAAAAATTTTAGCAGAACAATCTTCGGAAATAGTTTCTACCATACAAAATACCGTAATAAAGGTTCAAGAAGTTTTTAATAATCTTTCAAAGGCAAGTAATGAATTATTGAAATTTATTGATAAAAATGTAAATATGCAATTAGATAATTATTCAAATACAGGAGCCCAATATTTTAAGGATTCTGAAATCACCTATAATATTTCTAAAGATTTAGCCGCCATGACAGAGGAAATAAAAGTTACAGTAGATGAAATAACTAATACCATAAGCGGTGTTTCTGAAATTGCACAAAAGTCATTAGAAAGTACTAATGAAATTAAGAGTTCCATAAATTATGCAACTGAAGGTATTATACAAGTTAGTAAAGCTACAGAAGAACAATCTGATTTGGCACAAAAGCTTGATGAAAGCATTCAAAAGTTTAAAGTCTAGTTCAGCTTAAGAATTTTTTACATAGATTTAAATTTATATAATTATTATATTGACAAAAAATTTTCCAAGTAGTATAGTAATAAAAAATGGTGTATTTGACAATAAATACACTTAAACTTATATTTTTATACTATTAGGTTAATTATAAATCTAATATAAAAAGTATAAGGTTAATTTAAATCATACCCAAAATATTAGTTAGTTCACTAGAGATACCAGAGGCTAGTTTTATTATAAAGTAAAACTGGCCTTTTTAATTTACTGTAACAATAAAAGTTATTTAAGATAAGGCTAACTGGAAAACCAGAGGTATTAAGTATTATAAATTTTACTTAGTATCTCTTTTTTATTATAATCATTTCAATAAATACTAAAAGGAGATGAAAAGTATGTCAATTAATTTTAAAACCTCGCTTTCTCAGACGAGAGAAGAGCGGGTGGGGGCTATTACAGGTTAAGTGCAGTACTTGGAATGGGACCTGGCTATACTTTTGAGGTATCCCGTGTGCTTCAGGAACTTGGTATTGAAATAGCATGGGCAGGTGCATAGCATTATGATAGAAAGCACGATAGCGGTATAATTCCCCCTGCTGTTAATTATTTAATGAAAAATTCATCTCATAATATAAGATTAAGTGTAACTGAACAACAAAATTATGAAATATTGAATATATTAAATGAATATCATCCAGATATATATTTTTCAAGGCACCCTGGAACTACTGTATGGGCTATAAAACAGGGAATACCTGCCTTGTGTGTAAATGATGAATATATGATTTTTGGATATAGGGGAACATTGAACTTTGCATATAGTGTGCTGGATACAATCAATAATAGAAGTTTTGAAAAAAATCTTGCGTCTAGAGTTAAATTGCCATATACGGATTGGTGGTATGAGCAGAATAATTCAACATTTTTAAAGAAAGGTATGGTAATATAACAAAGATATTAGAACAACCAAGATATAAATGCGCTATGGCAGCTATGCGGACTGTACATGGAATAACCAGAGCTATTCCTATTTTACACTCTGGACCTGGTTGTGTTGAAAAGCTTGAAAGAGATTTTGGAAGTTCAGGATATTTTTTATCGCATATATTTCCATGCACTAATATAAGTGAAAAAGAAGTGATCTTTGGAGGAGAGGGTAAAATCAAAGAAACCATAGAAAATGCACTTAAAGTAATAGATGCAGATCTTTATGTAGTTTTAACCAGCTGCAGCTCAGAGATAGTTGGAGATGATGCAGAAGAAGTAGTACGTTCATTTAAAAATGCAAAAAAACCTGTGATATATGCATCGACGCCTGGATTTAAAGGTAATAATTATTTGGGTCATGAATAGGTGATTGAAGCTATTATTGAACAATATTAAAACCTTCTTACAAAAAGACTAAAGGATTTGTAAATATATGGGCTAGTATACCTCTTCACGATCCATTTTGGCTCGGTAATTTAAGGTAATTAGAAAAGCTTGTTTCAGAACTTGGATTAACCCCCAATACAATATTTGGATATGGAAGAGGGATTGATAATATAGATAAAATACCAGAAGCAGAATTTAATCTTTTGGTATCCCCATGGGTAGGGCTTGATAATATGAAACTTTTAGAAAATAAATTTGATACACCTTATTTTCACTATCCAGTATTGCTCATAGGGGCTTTTGAAACAAGTAAATTCTTACGTGCGGTGGGTGAGCTTGCAAAAATAGATAGAAAAAAAGTAGAAGATATCATTGAAAGGCATGAACAAGAATATTATTATATAGAGCGTTTTGCAGATGTATTTCTTGAGACTCGTGTTATGTCAAAGCGTTTTGTAGTAATTTCAGATGCCCAGTACTGTGTTGCAATTACCAAGTTTTTAGTAAATGATTTTGGACTCTTCCCTTCAAAACAATATATAACTGATGACACTCCTGTAAAATATCAAAATAATGTAAAAGAATATTTTGAAGAATTGAATGATGGCATAGAAGCAGAAGTAGAATTTTGTACAGATGGATATAGGATAGATAATGAAATTAAAAATACGGATTTTTACGGATATCCGTTGATTATAGGAAGTTCCTGGGAGAAGAAAATAGCGGAAGAGACAAAGGCACATTATATTGCTATTTCATGGCCTGTTTTTGAGAGGCTTATAATAAATAGTTCCTATGTAGGATATTCAGGCGGACTTAAACTCTTAGAAGATATATATTCTGTGGTTCTTACAAGATTTAATTGATTGATAGGAGGGCATATGTGAATTATAAAGTTGCAGTTGCAAGTAGTGATGGTAAATTTGTAAATGAACATTTTAGAAAAGCAAGTCAATTTTATATATATAAAGTGGAAGACGGCAATTATGAATTTATGGAATTGAGAAAGGTAGATGATATTTTTTGCTGTGAAAAAGAGGGTCACTATGATAAAATTTTGTCTATTGTTAAACATCTTTCAGGGTGTAGGATAGTTTTAGTTAGTCAAATAGGTAGGGAAGCTGCTGTATTTTTAAATAGAAATGGAATTGAAGCTTTTGATATAAATCAGTCCATAGACGAAGCTTTAGAAAAGTTAATTAAATATTATTCTAGAATAGATAAAATTAATAAACCATGTAATTAGAAACTATATATACAATACAAAAATAATATAATCAATATTCTTATCAAGAGAAACTAAGGGGCTGGCCCGATAAAGTTTCAGCAACCCGTATGTTTTATTTACATGCAAAGTGCTAAATTCTGCAGATATATTTCTGAAAGATGAGGGAAATTAATGTTAAAAAATATTTTAGCACATATTCCTTTTCTTTTGAAAGGGGATTTTTTATTCACATTATTCAATTTTAGTTGACTGGGAAACCAGAGGCTTTAAATAAAATTTATATTTTATTTAAGGTTTCTGGTTTTTTATTATCTAAGATAAAATACCAGGAGATTTAAAAGTTTAATACAGTTTAAAATTAATTTTTATAAAGGAGATGTTTTTATGTCTATTAATATTAAGGTAATAGAATCAGTAACTAGGGAAAACAGACTTATTCTATTACTGGTTATAGTGGAACAGTTAAAGATCTTGTTAAAAAAGTGCAATGTGGATGTCTTAAAAATGAAGAAAGGTGCTTTAGTCAGGCTAGTAACTGCAGTTCTGGACGTGCCCAGGGGTACTTATCACGTATATTGGATGCTCGGCAGATGTAATTGGGGAAAATACTACTTTCAAATGGGGACAAAATATAAGAAGTTGGGAAAAGAAAGATGTAAATGTGATAAACACTAATATGACAGAGGATTCTACTGTATTTGGGGGCAGAGATAAGTTAAGGGAAGGTATAAAAGAAGCATATAAGCGGTTTAAACCTAAGGCCATATTTGTTACTACTTCTTGTGCTTCGGCAATTATTGGAGACGATATTAAAAGTATTACAGATGAAATGGAAAAAGAAATAAAAATTCCTGTGGTACCTGTTTTCTGCGAAGGATTTAGATCGAAAATATGAGCATCAGGTTTTGATGCAGCCTTTCATGCCATATTGACACGTATAGTGAAACCACCTAGAAAGAAACGCCAAGAACTTGTAAATATGATAAATTTTAATGGAAGTGCTAGAGATTATATAACTGAAATACTATCAAAATTTGGACTTATTCCTCAATTTGTAGTACCTTTTGCTACTATAGAGCAGATATCCAGAATGTCGGAGGCTGCAGCTACTATTAGTATATGCGGCACTTTAGGAGGATATTTGGGAAATGGATTGGAGCAGCAATATGGTGTTCCCTATGTGAAATCTATTCAGCCTTATGGTATTGCAGGAGTGACAGGATGATTCTTAGGCGTTCTTATCTAGGATATGAAGGGACAATGAGGTTGATAGAAGATATTTATTCTGTTATACTGCAAGATTTTCAATAGATATAATCTAAATGGAGAGTGATAAAATTGAATGCTACCAAAAGTAGAAAAGAAATAGATATGTCAAAAGATAATCGGTATTGCTAATCCAGTTTTTCTTCCGCCATTCTCCAAAGTATTTGCAGCATTGTGGCAATTAATAATTAGTGGTTCTCTTTTTGAAAATGTATTCGTAAGTCTTAAAAGATCAGCGGCAGGTTTTGCACTGGCACTTTTAGTTGCTATTCCACTAGGACTTGTTATCGGATGGTTTAAAAAATTTGAGAGATTTATAGATCCTCTTCTGCAAATTTTTAGACAAACTTCAGCACTAGCATTATTTCCTGTGTTTATACTTGTATTTGGCATTGGAGAAACATCTAAAATAGCTATTATATTTTGGGGAGTTCAATGGCCTATACTTATAAGTACTATTGAAGGGGTCAAAAATGTAGATCCCATTTTAATTAAATCTGCAAGATCTATGGGAGCTTCACAATTTACAATATTCAGGAAGGTCATATTACCTTCTGCATTTCCCTCAATCATTACAGGTATAAGACTTAGTGCTACTTCAGCAATATTAGTGCTAATTGCCGCTGAAATGATGGGAGCGAGTTCTGGACTAGGTTATTTATTATATGATACTCAGGTAAAGTATCAAATACCCAAAATGTATGCTGCGATTATCACAATGTCGTTAATAGGAATTATTGTAAATTATACCATAGTAGCTTTTGAAAATAGAGTTACAAAATGGAAATAGTAAAAAGGAAGTGTATTATGATGAAAAAGTCAAAAAAATTTTATTTATTAGTATCATTTAGTATAATAGCTATTCTGTCACTGTTTACAGGCTGTGGAAATACAAAATCAAATTCATCTGAGATCTATGATAGTACCAAAACTTATACAGGTAAATTTGTCAATGGTAAACTTACAAAACCATTTCATCTTAAAATTCAAACTCAAACTAGTTTTAATGAAGCTATTATAGCTGATAAAAAGGGATTTTTTAAAGAAGTAGGAATAATTCCTGAGTACACTGGAGTTCTATCGCCTAATGTTAGTTTACCTCAATCGGTAATTAAAGAAGATAATGATCTATTTGACTCAGGTCATGTTACAACAATTGCTTCAGCAAGGAAAGCAGGAGCTAATCTCAAAATTGTACTTACAAGTATGGTTGACAGTCCTGATTTTGATAAAACTCATATGACCTGGTTTGTAAGAGATGATGGAGAAATTAAATCACCAAAAGACCTGGTTGGTAAAAAAATTGCAATGAGTGGTAAGGGCAGCTGTGCAGAACTTTGGAATGCAGAATTTTTACGTCAAAATGGAGTATATGTGAAAAAAACTCGGATAGTTGTTATGAAGGACGAGCAGCAAGAACAGGCTCTTAAACAGGGCAATATAGATATGGCTATTGTGCATCCACCTTTTAATATGAAAATTAAAAATGATGGTGGTGTAAAAATTCTTGCTACCAGCTATGAAATTGGTGAAAAAGCTGGAGATGGGACAGCTAGTGGACTTGCAGTTCGTGCTTTCAGTGAAAATTTTATAGAAAGATATCCTGATGTAGTAAAAGCCTACATAGTGGCAGATCTTAAAGCACAGCAGTATATAAATAAAAATTATCAAGAAGCATTAAAAATTGCTGCAGATTATTTGAAGATGGATATTAAAAATATGGCTGGTAACATATACTGATCAAAAGTGGGTTAATCCAGGGCAAATTGATTTTTGGATTAAGACAGCAGAAAAGAATAAGTTAACTAATTTTGAGGTCCCTAATCAAGTAAGGGCTTCCGACTTATATACAAATAAATTAAATCCATATTACATAGGGGAACTAAAATAAGCTTAATTTATGTATTATAGTATGATGAGTAAATTGATATTTACTACTTGGTTATTCCATAGTAAATGTAACTATGGTAATATAAAATTGTATCTATAAAATTCATTTCCTATTACTCATTTTAGAATGTTAAAAAGGGTAATAGGGAAGTGAACCATAATTTTTTATTATTCATCGGCAAGAGGGAGATAAAATAATGGATAAAAAAGAACTAGCAAAAATGATAGATCATACCCTTTTAAAACCTGAGGCTAACTATGAACAGATAGTTAAATTATGTAAAGAAGCTTTAGAATATGGATTTGCTTCGGTGTGTATAAATCCTTGTTATGTTAATGCTGCCTACCAGTTATTAAAGGGCTCAGATGTGAAAGTGTGTACAGTTGTGGGGTTCCCTTTAGGTGCTGCCACATCTGAAACAAAAACTTTTGAAGCAGTACAGGCGGTAAATAGGGGAGCCTCTGAAATTGATATGGTTATAAATGTAGGTTATTTAAAATCAGGAAATCATGATTATGTTGAAGAAGATATAAAAACTCTAGTTAATAAGATTAATGGAAGAGCCCTGGTTAAAGTTATTATTGAGACCTGTCTCCTTAATGACGAAGAGAAAATTATAGCTTGTAAGCTAGCTAAAAAGGCAGGGGCTCATTTTGTAAAAACATCTACGGGTTTTAACATGTCAGGAGCTACTTCAGAGGATGTAGCACTAATGTATGATGCAGTTTCACCTAATTTAAAAGTAAAAGCATCAGGTGGAATTAGGACTTATGAAGATGCCATAAAAATGATAAATGCAGGAGCCTCCAGAATAGGTGCCAGTTCTTCTATTAAAATTATTAATAAAAAATAACTAGAGAAATCATGGCGTACTCTCTAGCTAAATAGTTATCTTTATGTTTATATATAATCTTTTCTTTAATTTGTAGAATATATCTCTAAAATATATGGCACTATTTTAAGTGCCATATGTCATCTAGTCTTTTATTCAATTTTTCAGCTATTTTTAATCCTTTCTTCATAGAAGGAATTGATGTTCCGTTTTCCCAAGCATAGTATGTTTTGAGGTTAACTTCTATTAATTTTGAAAATTCCTTTGGATTCATCATATATTCTCTCATTCTTATTTCTTTAAGCCTATTATTCATGTTAATAACACCTCACAATTAATATATTCTATAAAATACTTATATTTCCTTTTTATATAAGATGCTATAAAAAATATTTTATAGTATTTTTTATAAATGCTTATGAAAATTAAAATATTGATTAAAGAAAACAAGAAAAATAGTAAGCATATGTACTCAAGGGACAAATTCATTAGTTTATATTTGTTTATTTTATATATATGAATATTAATAATAATATGATAAATTATACATATTATTATTAATAATATAACAAAATATATTGATATATAATGATAATTTTTCAATAAGCTTTGAATCATAAAATAAATATATAAGCTATAAATTGAATGATATAAAGACAATACATTCAATTTATAGATATCAGTATTAAAATTCGATAGCTTGTATTTGCATATTATTAAATAATACATTGAATTAAGATTGACATGTTAATATTAAGACAGTATAATTAATAAAAATATATAAGATGCATATATATATTATTATATTATGAATAAGTATTTTTGATTTATTGCAATAATTATATCTTTTATATTTGGTAAATTTATGATTTTATCACATTTAATAAAATACAAATAAATGTTGAAGGTTTTAGAAAGGAGAAATGTTAAATGAGTACCATTGGGGCTAACTTATTAATGAATAATGTAGTAAAATACTATAAAAGTTTCAAAGCTGTAGATGAAGTTAGTTTTGGAGTGGAGAAAGGAGAGTTTCTAACTATATTGGGACCAAGTGGCTCTGGAAAAACTTCATTATTAAAATTAATTGCCGGATTCGAAAAAATAAATTCAGGTGAAATTCTTTTAAATAAAGAAAATATTGAAAAAAAGAGACCCTATGAAAGAAATATAGGTATGCTTTTTCAAAATTATGCATTGTTTCCTCATATGAATATTTTTCAAAATATTGCGTATCCTTTGAAAATCAGAAAATTTTCTAAAGATAAGATTAAAGAAAAAGTTATAAATATGCTGAAGTTAGTGGATCTTGAAGGAGTAGAAAATAGATATCCTAAACAATTAAGTGGAGGACAACAGCAGAGAGTTGCACTTGCAAGGGCCATAGTATTCAATCCTCCATTGTTATTATTAGATGAACCTTTAGGGGCTTTAGACAAGCAGTTAAGACAAAAAATGCAATTGGAAATTAAGCATATACAGCAGAGAATTGGAATCACCACTATAAGTGTTACCCATGATCAAGAAGAGGCTCTTACAATGTCTGACAAAGTATGTATTATGAATAAAGGGAGAATAGAACAAATAGATACTCCTGAAAATATATATGAAAAACCTAAAAGTATATTTGTAGCAGAATTTATAGGAGAGATAAATATTATTAAAGGTAAAATAGTTCAAACAGAAGGTAAAATTGCATTTATAGAAATATTTAATAAACGAATTTTAAAGGCAGAAATGGATGCTGAGGATCAGTATTTAAGAGGGAAAGCTGTTTCCATAGCCTTAAGACCTGAAAATATAAATATTACACTAGATAAAGCTCAGTATGAGAATAGCATGAAAGCAATAGTTAAGGAAGTTATTTTTGTGGGAGATTCGTTAAAAGTAAAAGCAGTTAATGAAAATAACGAGGAAATGATGATGAAAGCAGCACCTTCTGATAAAAATTTACTTACTCCTGGTAAAGAGATTATATTAAATTGGGAAATTACAAAGAGTTCTTTAATAGGAAATTAATTATATAAAGCATAAGGGGGCATAAATTATGAAGAAAAAATTATTACTTTTATTAAGTGCAATATTGATCTTCGGTCTTACAGGATGTGGTAGTTCATCTAATGAAAAAAGTAGTACCAGTGAAGATAAAGAATTAGTTGTTGTGGATTGGGGAGGAGCTTATTCCAAAGCAAGGCAAGTAAATTACGATGCTTTTGAAAAGAAATACGGAGTAAAAATAACGGTAGTAAATCCAACGGACTATGGTAAGTTGAAAGCAATGGTTCAATCAAAGAATGTTGAATGGGATGTGGTAAATGTAGACTCTGATTTTGCACCAAGAGGAGGCAAACAGGGATTACTTGAAAAATTAGATTACAGTGTAATTAAAACAGATAATATTGATAAAGGATTGGTTAATGAATATGGAATAGGTTCAGATACTTTTGATGTAGCCATAGCCTATAACACGAGTAGTTATTCAGAAAACAATCACCCTACCACCTGGGCTGAATTTTGGGATACACAAAAGTTTCCTGGAGCCCGTACTATGTGGAAATATCCCGTAGGAACTTTAGAAGCTGCACTTCTTGCAGATGGAGTTGAGGCGGATAAGTTATATCCTTTAGATGTAGATAGAGCTTTTAAAAGTCTAGATAAAATAAAAAGCAATGTAAAAATATGGTGGACTGCAGGAGCTCAAGCACCTCAATCACTTGCAAGTGGTGATGTTACTTTGGCAGCAGCTTGGAATGGACGTGTGAGTACTGCAAAGAAGGAAGGTTCACCAGTAGATGTGGAATATAACCAGGCTATAGTTCTTGGAGATTCATGGGTAGTACCAAAAGGAGCACCTCATAAAGAATTGGCTATGAAGTTTATTGCCTTTATGTGTGAAGCTGAACAACAAGCAGAATTTTCAAAGAATATCGACTACGCACCAACTAATTCTAAGGCATTGGATTTATTATCTACAGAGATAAAAGAAAGAATAGGAAGAGGAGATGACGAAACCTCTAATAAACTTATACATGGCTACGAAGAATGGTGGGCAGAAAACTATGATGCTGTGGATACTAAATTCCAACAGTGGTTAATTAAATAATTTATTCTTAAATCTAAAGTTCTAGTTATACAGCTAGAACTTTAGATTAATAGTTATTGATTTTTGGGGGAATGGAAATGATGAATGAGAGTATTAAGAAAGAAGAGATGATGTTTGAGAAAAATTCTACAAAAGATAAATTAAATAATTTATTTAATGTAAAATGGATACTGGTAATATTGCCTGCACTTTTTATTATAGTATTCACATTTGTACCTATGATAAGTTTATTTAAATTAAGTATTATAGATGAGAATGGATTTACTTTTAAATATATAGCACAGATTTTTACAGAGCCTATATATCTTCAAGTTATATGGCTTACCTTGAAAACTTCATTTATTGTAACAGCAATATCAATTGTACTTGCTTATCCGGTAGCTTATTTTATTATTAAAACAAAATCCTCCAGAACAAAAAAGGTCATTCTAATGATTATTATGATACCTTTTTGGATTAGTTTATTGGTTCGTACTTTTTCATGGATCATAATCTTACAGGAACAGGGGATCTTAAATACCTTTTTGAAGAATATAGGGCTTATAAGTCAGCCTTTGGATTTACTTTATAATACTACTTCTGTAACAATAGGTATGACCCATGTTCTATTTCCGTACATGGTGTTAAATGTTTATTCGGTTATGTCAAGTATTGACATACAGTTAGTGGAAGTTGCTCAAGTTATGGGGGCCAGGCCTATAAAAGCTTTTTGGCAGGTATTTTTTCCTTTATCTGTTCCGGGGATTTTATCAGGATCAATACTGGTATTTGTTCTAGCTCTTGGATATTTTATTACTCCTGCGCTACTAGGAGGATCAAAGAATATGCTTGTATCTACCCTCATACAGAATAATATAAGTGCTACTTTGAACTGGCCTTTAGCCTCTGCACTTTCCTTGGTTTTATTTATTATTACCATGGTACTTTTGTCTATACTTGCAGTATTGGCAACAAGAAATCCTATGTTGAAGGAGGGAGAATAATGTGGCTTCCGATAATAGTAATAGTGATATTGTTTTTTCTTATAGCTCCTGTATTTGTATTGATACCCTTGTCTTTTACTTCGTTAAGTTATTTTAAATTTCCACCACCAAGTTATTCTACTCAGTGGTATCATGCTTTCTTTAATGATAGTCAGTGGACTCAATGTTTCGGCAGAAGTCTTGGAATAGCAGTGCTTACAGTAATACTTGCTCTTATTTTAGGAACCATGGCAGCAGTTGCTGTTACTAAGGTGGAATTTAAATTTAAAAATGTATTTATGGGATTTATGGTTATGCCTATGGTTATACCTGTAATTATAATCAGTGTAGCTTTATATAATTCCTTTGCTCCTTTAAAATTAACTAATACCATACCTGGAATAGTTTTAGGGCATACGCTTCTAGCAATACCTATGGTATTTGTAACAGTGATGACGGGACTAAAGGGAGTAGATAAAAATATTGAGTTAGCAGCAATGGGGCTGGGTTCAAAACAAATTAGTGTGTTCTTTAATATTACATTACCTCAAATTAAAGCTTCTATATTTTCAGCAGCAATATTTGCTTTTAGCACATCTATAGATGAAGTAACTGTTACTATGTTCCTGGCAGGTTCTAAAACTAAAACACTTCCTTTGGCTATGTGGGAGAGTATGAAAACTAGCATAACTCCAGAGATAGCTGCGGTATCTACTATTTTAATTGGAATTACTTTGATGATGCTTTTTATACAAGGGCTTGTTAAAGGGAAAAATACAAAGGCAAATGAAGCGTGACAATTATATTTTAGAGTACTTAGGCATTTTGAAATCAATAATGTGTCTAAGTGCTTTTACTTTTAAGCAAAAGTTAATTCTGTTATCGACAACAAAATGATATTGATAATATTATGACAATGATTTATTATTTTTATAACATTTGTGGTCCAAATAAAAATATTATAAATAAATCATTTTTATTTTTGGGGCAAAATTTTATATAAATTGAGAATTAAATCAGTGACATTTAGGTATATCATTAAGTGATTATCAAAAATATCTTAAAATTTTTAACTTAAGAATAATAGAAGTTTTAAATTTATGGTATATAGTTATTTTTTTAACATATATATTGCAATTGAATGTAAAGAATGTTAATATATTAACAAATGAATTTAGTTTAATCATATAGGGGTATAAAGATGTGGTTATAGTATACGAAAAATAATAAAATTTGATTGTCTGAATGGGGGGAGTTATATGAATAAAGAAATAAGGGATATTGAAGAAACAAAGGATAAAGTTACAATACTAAAAAGAATAAAATCTAAAAGAAGGGAATCTTTTAGCTTCCTGTTCGATATGATCGATACGTTATTTGCAGGGAAATAGTGAAAAACAGCTCTTAAAGCTGTTTTTTATTATTAAATATGTCTATTGAGAAATTCATATGGAATATATCTATTGTGATTTATATTTAAAATCTGCAATAAGTGAAGGTACTTTTGGAATCTTTTATTTACAACAGTCCAATTTATATTCTTAATGAAAGTAGAAATATATTCTTTTTTATTTGTTCCAAAATCCATAAAATAAGCATGTTCATAAACATCCATTACTAATATAGGGTAAGAAATCCACACAGATCCTTTGTCGTGCAGATCACTTCCTATTATGTGGAATTTATTGTCTAGTGAATCTATAGACAGAATTGCCCATCCTCTCATGGATAGACCTACATTTGTTAAATAAGAAAGAAAATTATCATAAGATGAGAATTGATTTATTATGGAGTTAAGTACCGGACCATGGGGAGTGGTATTGCCTCCTGTCATATTCTTGAAGTAAAGATTATGAAGTTTTACCCCATTTAGTGCATAGGTTTCACCAAGTTTTAAGCTTCGCATTTTTGAATAGGTTGGATTACTATCAGTATAATTTTGAGGGGTATAATCAGTGTTCCAGATTTGGTTTAAAATATTTACATAGCCCACATATAATTTATAATGTTCATTTAGTTGTCTTTGGGAAATACCTTTAACAGAATTAAAGTTAAAAACTTCAGGTTTCATATTATACATTAAAACACCTCTATAAAAATATGTTACTATTTATAATATGTAACAAGACCTGAATGTGCGTAATAATTAAAATATCCCCCATTGGGAATATTTTAATTATTTTTTAGATTTATATCTTAAAATAAATAATAAGGTAAACATGAAGTTAAATATATTTTAATTCTTCCTTTAAAAAAAGATCTGTTGTTTGCTGGTCATGATTACACATAACAATAGTTTTTAAATATATATCTCCTCCTTTTAAAAATTCTACAGAAGTTTCAAGAAGTATTTTTGCACATCGTTCTTTTGGGAATCCAAATATACCAGAACTTATAGCAGGTACAGATATGGAGCTTAAATTATAGGACTCTGCCAAATTAAGCACACTTTTTACAGCTTTTTTTAGTTTTTCATCTTCATTACCTTCTCCCATTATAGGACCTACAGTATGTATTACAAATTTGCAGTTTAAATCGTGACCATAGGTTATAACTGCTTTTCCCACAGGTAAACTACCTATTTTTTTTATAAGTTCATTACTATCTGATTGTATCTTGGAACCTCCAGCTCTTGCGATGGCCAAGGCTGCTCCTCCTCCATGCTGAAGAGCACTATTTGCAGGATTTACTATGGCATCACTATCTTCTTTTGTTATATCTCCTGTTTTAATTAATATTTTCTTATTACCTATTTTTATCATTTATTTAAATACCTCCAATTTTTATTAAACTGTTTTTAGTTAAATATTATCAGTAGGAAATTTTTTTATGTACTCACTGGTCTTTATATTAAAATATTTACATATTTCATCTATTTCTTTAAGAGTAACTTCATTCATTGGAATGCCATTTTCCATTTTATCTTTATAGGATTCAATTTCTTTTTCTCCATGGGTATATATTCTTAAAGCTCCTTTAGCTTTTTTAGAATTTCTAAGTTCATTTAGGTACTCTGACAATTTATCTTCTATGGAATTTTTATCTCCAAATATACTATAATCTACTGCACAGAAATAATGGCAGGTGCCAGAGCCGGAAGAACCTTGAAGCGTAACGTAATTTCCGGTGATACCTCCAGATAAAATTGCTGTAAATATTTCAACTGCAAGAGCCAGTCCATAGCCTTTATGCCCTCCAGTAAGTTCTTTAGACCCTCCAAGTGGAACAAGACCTCCTCCAAGTTTTTTCGGAAGATTGTATAAGATATCATAAGGATCTTCTGTGTCTTCTCCGTTTTTATCCAGTGCAAGACCTAGCGGAAGTGGTTCATGCCTTTTATTATATACTTCAATTTTTCCCCTTGTAACCACACTAGTAGCTATATCCATTAGGAAGGGATAGGGTTTTGCAGGCATAGATATAGCTATGGGATTTGTACCAAGCATGGCATCTTTTCCGAAAGTAGGTATTATAACAGCAGGAGAGTTGGTCATAGATATTCCGAGAAGTCCTTCTTCTTCAGCCATTTTAGCATAATATCCAGCAATACCGTAATGATTTGAGTTTCTAACCACTACCATGCCCATACCTGAAGTTTTGGCCTTTTCAATAGCCATATTCATAGCTTTTCTTCCTGCCAGTTGTCCCATACCAGCCTGGGCATCTAAAATTGCAGATACAGGTGTTTCTTTTATTATTTTTGGTTTAGAATCCACTTTTATAAGACCATTTTTTATTTCACTATAATATTTTACCAGTCTTTGAATTCCGTGAGATTCAATTCCAAACAAATCTGACAGCAGTAAAACGTCTGTAATAGTTCCACTATCTTCTGGACTAAATCCGAATTTCTCAAAAACTATATCACATAGTTTTTTTAAACCTTCATATTTTACTTTTGAATATGTCATTTTTACCTCCTAAAAATGTTAGATGTACACAATTATTAAATGTTTAGTTAAATATAGTTTTATTACATATAAAATAATTATACTACAAATATAATAAATATATAAAGTTTGATAACTTATTTTTATGTACAATATGATTTTAGGAATTAAAAAATATGTATTAAAGTTTATTGATATTTATATAAATGATTGCTTATGGAACTGCGAGGGTGCTTGTCATTGATTCAGTATCAAATAGACAGGCAATGTCTCCAGCATTGTTCCATATAAAAGAATTTTTTCCACAATAAAAATGAAATTCAGATTTATGATCGCTAGTTTCTTCTATGAATTTGTTTGAACCATAGCCTGTAAATAGTATTATAATTTCACCGGGATCCAATGTCCAAAAAAGGTTGTCAATGCGCTTTGGAAATCTGTAAATAAGGGAATATTGTTTACTTGGTTTCCAGTGCCACAGCTCCCAACCAAACATATTGATTCTTCTATTACTGACATTTTCAATGCGTATCCATTCGTCATTTAAATGAAGTTCTCCATTTCTTTCTTTAATATTATTATTTATAAATGCTATTTTTACATTGGTAGACAAAGTAATCACCTCCTTTAGTACCATAAATTCAACATTTAATGTTAAATTCCTTCAAGGAGTTTAAATAATTTTAAAATAGTAATCATTTATTTTAAATATTTTAAGAGTTATAATATAAGAATCAAGTGATTCTTAGGTTCAGGTGGAGTTTGCTGCAGGAACTGCTTATCTCCATCTGAACCTTAGAAGAACTTATCCAGGCGCGTAGCAGTGCTTATCTCCCACTTTGAAGAAGATGGGAGTATTAGCAATGGTAGCGTTCGGATAAAAAAGTTATAGCGGGAGGCTAATATTTTAAATGGGCAAAGATTATAATCAAAAAAAGAAAAGTACAAATATGCTAATAGCTGCATTTATGTTATTTATTTTTCCTATTATGTTGGTGTTTTTGGGTGTGTTTTTAGGAGGATATTTGGGAAAATTAATGGAAGGCTCTATAAGAACTTATGAAATAATTGGAGGCATAATTGCTCTTGTGTTAGCTGTAGTGTTTGTAAAACTGTTCGATAAGAGTACTGTAGTGGATAAGGAACAGGAAAAATTTTATTGGGAAGATATGTAGTTAAAATATTTTAGTATCTGAAAACATATAAGTTATATATAATTTCAGATACTTTATTATAAAAATTTAATAATCTCCTCTTCCTATTTTATTAAGTTTTACTTTTACGTTTACATCAATTTCTGAATTGCATACCACAGAATTCCAATCTTTTTCCATATGCCTCCCATATTTGGCAGCTGCAAATTTTCCAAGTTCCAAACAATCTACTTTGTAGGTATATTTCATTTTATTTATAAAATTAGTACATTCTTTTTTTATATCTTCAGACATTTTAGTGCTAAATTCCTCAACTTTTTTAGGATTGTTTTGCAGATTTTTATACAGGGTATCTGTTATTAAATCTCCCTCCAAACTGATATTTATGGTGAATTTATATTTATTATCTTCTTTAGTACAGTGAACTTTTCGTTTTGATGTAGCATAATAGTTTGTATATTTACAAGTGCTTTTTTGTATTGTAAACATACCTTTTACATTATTTTCTCTCATTATGTTCATAGCTCTTAATTCGCCAACATTGATTTTTGAAATCATTTTATTACCATTAAACAATGCCATTCCGGTGATGGTAATTCCTTTATTTGTTATTTCGATATAAGGCAATACGGGATTGTATCCTTCACTTCCAATGGATAAAAATAAATTCATAACTCTATATTTATCTGAAAAAAAGTTATAAAATATGGAATTTTTAATTAAGCCCCCTATAAAATCTGAAGAACTCGGATAGCCTTTTATGTTTGTACTTAGAATATCTGAAGCCTCTCCTTTGCATACCGCAACATATGCAGTGTCGTTTAAATAAGGATTTCTAAATAAAATATCTGTCCAATCCTGCAAACCATAATGTGCCTGTTCTTCACTTATAATAAATACTTTTTCAAGACCTAATATATTTTGTTTGTCATTTGACAATTGTCGATTTTGTCTTGTTTCTCCTTTGGTTTTTGCAGTACCGGTTTTCAAGGTACTGTTTATTTTATTTTCAGATTCAAACAAATATATTGACATGGGGACAATATGTTCTGCTACTTTATTATTTTTTATTATTAAATCTGCCCCTAATCCTGAAATAATATCTAATTCTTCTACAGGCTGCTGATCATCTAGTCCTATAGAGAAGAAAATTGTGATTATTATACATAGTAAAATTATAGATATATACTTTGTTTTATTGTTTTTCATGTAAATTATCCTTCTTTAAATAAATTATTATTGTTATCAATGCTACATAGATCATATTAAATAAAGTATATTTAGGAATAATATAATTCAAGAAATTCAGTCTATCTGCAGAATTTTTATATCTAAGAGATAGATAAAGCATTAGGGGATAGAGTGCATAAATAATTTTTTTAATAGGTATTTTTTTAAAAAAATCTTTCAAGATGAAAGCTGTTATAAAATAGTGATTGGATATTGTCTTGTAAATAATAGTTGCCCATAAAATTGTAAATATAAATCTAAAGTTATTAATTACTGGTATTTCTAAAGTTTTTGTTACTGAATTTACAGACCATTCGATTTTGGGTACAATATCTATGCCTAAATAATAAATGGTGATAAATGTAACCCAGGAATAAATTAAGGCTGTTATTATAACACTTAATAGTGATGATTTTGTAATCCTCTTTTTATCGGTGACATAGGGATAAATTAAAAATAATACTTCAATTCCTCCATAGGCAAAAGCTGAATTTTTACTGGCTTTTATAATATTTAGAATTCCTGAACCCAGTATAGGACATATATTCAAATAAGTTCCTCTAAGAAGTGCTACAGCCAAAATAAAAGAAAGAAATATAGTATATAAGAACATCAATTGGTTTAGCCTTCCTAAAAGTTTCAATCCTTTCATGGATGTATATGCAGCTAAAAAAAATATTATCAGTAATATTTTTGAGGTGCTTAAAAAATTAGATATTAAAGTTTCTAATATTAAGGATACTCCAAAGGCCACAGAAGTAGTGAATAAAACAAAATATAATAAAAAAATAAGATTCAAGATATTCCCCAAATATTTCCCCAAATATTTTTTACTTAAAAATAAAATGTTTTCCTGTGGATGTTTTTTCCATAACAATGAAGCAACTATAACCATATATAGTGGATATACAGCACCAATAGCTGCAGATATCCATGAATCTTGTTTTGCCACATTAACTAGATCATTAGGCAGTGATAATATTCCTACACCAATCATTGAGCCAATAAGTAAACAAGTGAACTCTCCTGGAGTTATATTATTACTTTCTAATTTATTCATTTTTGTTCCTCCACAGTTTGTTTCTAAAGTTGGTTTGTCTTTTTGGGTTATTGTTTGGAATACCCTCTGGTCTATTATTCATTTTCCATAGGGGTACCCTAATAAAGGTATCTTTAAAATCACCATATTTATCCAGAGGCATATATGGAACGCCAAAGCTATCTAAAGAAAGGAGGTGGATAAATAAAAAATACCATCCTGCAATTAATCCAACAGCACCTAAAAAGTTTGTTAGGAAAAGAAAAGGAAATCCTATCAATCTTATTGAACTTGACATATCATAGTTCGGTATAATAAAAGTTCCTATGGTAGCAACTCCTACTACTACTAAAGTTGCAGGACTAACTAATTTGGCTTCAAGTGCAGCACTACCTATAATAAAACCTCCTACAACACTTAATGTCTGACCGATTTTTGTAGGAAGTCTCAGCCCTCCTTCTCTTAAAAGTTCTATCACAACATACATGGATAAAATTTCTAAAAGAGGAGGAAGTGCTATGCCTCTTCTAGATTGAACTATAGGTATAATAAATTTAATTGGAATAAGCTCTGAATTGAACCTAATTAAGTCTAAATATATAGAAGGCAATAAAATAACTATGAAGGTACCAAATACCCGGAGAATTCTATTAAAATTACTTAAAAGAGTTCTTTGAGAGTAATCTTCAACAGCCTGAAAAAATTCCATAAATAAAGCGGGAATAGTTAATGCAAAAGGAGTTCCATCCATTAAAATAGCAATTCTACCTTCTGAAAGATTTTGCTGCACAACATCTGGCCTTTGAGACGCATGAGCTTGAGGGAAAACGGAATATGGATGATTTTCAATATACTGTTCCAGCATTCCTGCAGAAGTAAAAGTATCCACATCTATTGATAATAGCTTATTTCTTGTATCTTCAATTAAGTCTTTATCTGCAATATCCTTTATATATATTAAGGCCACATCCTTTTGGGATCGTCTTCCTATGATGAAAGGTTCTATAATTAAATTTTTGTCTTTTAAACCCTTTTTTATTAAACTTAAATTTATTTCAATATCCTCTATAAAACCTTCTTTTGAACCTCTTATTCCGATTTCATCCATAGGTTCAGATATATTTCTATGTTTTGTTCCTTGTGTATCAGCAACAATGAAAGTATCCTCCTTATGTACAAGAACAGCTGTTTTACCTCTTCTTATATCTTTTATAGCCATATTTATATCAGTTTGAATAACAATTTTGGACATAGAGATATATTTGTTACAAATTTCTTGATTAATTGACTGTGCTTTACTTAAATCTTCATTAACTTTATGCATTAGGGGATTTAATATATCTCTGTTTATAATATCTTGATTTACTAAACCATCTTTATATATTAAGGCAGCATCTAGGGGAGTATCTTTTCCAATAGAAAATCTTCTAACAATAACTTGTTGACTGTTTCCACATGATTCTAATATAGAATTAATCTTATTATCTAATTCCATGATCTAATCACCCTTTTTAGTGTTTATTACTTATTGTGTGTAAATAATCAAAATATTACTCAATGAAATTTACTTAATTGAAAATTCACTTTGTATTTTTGTCAAAATATATTGACCTTGACATTATGGGAAAGTTTATAATTAAAGCAGTTATTGAAAGTACTTATAAATAACCTAATTTAAATCTTGAATATATTCAGGGAGGTAGAGAGTTGTACACAATAGGACAATTTTCCAAAATTGCAAAATTATCATCGAAGGTTTTAAGGCACTATGATAAAATCGATTTACTAAAACCGAAGTATGTAAATGAGGAGAATGGATATCGATATTATGATTTAAAACAAATAAAAGATGTCATAATTATAAACAAATTGAAATCTTATGGTTTTTTACTTGAGGAAATAAGAGAGATTTTACTCGAAAATAATTTAGAGAAATTAAAAAGGCTCATGGAAATAAAAATTAAAAGTTTAACACAAGAGCTTAATTATAATCAATTTTTATTGAATCAAATGAAATATGAATTTGAAAAATTAGCAAAAGGAGAAGATATTATGAATGAAAATAGAGAATTTAATATTATTTTAAAAGAACGGGAACCACTTACAGTACTGAGTATAAGAGATAATATTTCTATGGATTATATAGGAAGCTTAATAGGTAAGATATATGAAAATGTGTATAAAAATGGATTAAAGCCTATAGGTAATATAATGTCTATTTATTATCTACAAAATGAAGAGGAAGACTTTAATCATGATAATGCAGATGTAGAAGTATGCATTCCTGTAGATAAAGAATTTAGTTCTAATGAAATAAGTACACGGATAATGGAAGGAGGGTTACATGCCTATACTACTTTTGTAGGTCCTTATAGTGAGATTTCTCAGGCTTATGGAGCCATGATGGAATGGGTAAAGCATAATAAATATAAAATATCAAGACCACCTTTTGAAAAATATATAAAAGGGCCTGAAGAGGGATGCAATCCACAGGATTTTGTTACAGAAGTATATTTTCCTGTAGT
This sequence comes from Clostridium kluyveri DSM 555, assembly GCF_000016505.1. Taxonomy (NCBI): domain Bacteria; kingdom Bacillati; phylum Bacillota; class Clostridia; order Eubacteriales; family Clostridiaceae; genus Clostridium; species Clostridium kluyveri. The sequence continues at coordinate 2,839,382 of NC_009706.1, read as the reverse complement.
TAAAATGTAAATTTTAGTGATATGAGAAGAGTACCTGATTTTACAGGTGCTTTTCTCTATTGTGATAAAAGTTTTAAGAAAAATCTTTATTTATAGAGATTTAAGACATATAATAGAAATAAAAATGGGTATTTTACATAGTTGAACCTTAACAGGGATTGTATTTAAATAATATAAGAGATAGGAAATATTGATAGGGAAAATAAAGATAGAAGTGGAGAAAATTAAATGAATAATCAAAAAACTGTTGGTGTGATATATGCGGCTGCGGCATATACATTATGGGGTATTCTACCAGTATATTGGAAGATGATAGATAGCGTATTTTCAATGGAAATTTTAGCTAACAGAATTGTGTGGGCATTAGTATTCATGATTCTAATTATTACAGTAACTAAAAAATGGGATGAATTAAAACGTATAGCTAAATATAAAGGGCAAATGCTTTATATCTTTATTGCATCAATTTTAATTACGATTAACTGGGGATTGTATATTTGGGCTGTCAGTTCAGATAAGATTGTAGATGCAAGTCTTGGATATTACATTAATCCATTATTAGCGGTGGCACTGGGAGTGGTAATTTTCAAGGAAAAACTGAGTTATTGGACAGGAGCTGCACTTATTGTTGCGTTTGTTGGTGTAATAATAAAAACCATTCAGTATGGTAAAATTCCGTGGATTTCTTTAGGACTGGCTATTTCTTTTGCATTATATGGGGCAATTAAAAAATCGGTTAAAGCAAGCTCTATAATTGGACTAACTCTTGAAACAGCTATAATTACTCCGGCTGCGGCAATATATATAGCATTAAGACATGTTAGTGGAGTTGGTGCTTTTGAGACACAAGGCACGTTGGTAATCCTTTTGCTCATAGGAGGTGGCGTGGTTACAGCTATTCCTTTGTTGCTTTTTGCAAGTGGCGCAAAAAGGCTTCCTTTATCATTGATCGGCTTTACACAGTATATTTCACCAACCATAAGCTTGGCTATTGGAATATTTGTGTATAATGAAGGGTTTACAGCTGTTGATATGATAGCCTTTTGTTTTATATGGGTGGCAATAACTATATATTCTTTCTCACAAATGAGTCTGGCTAAAAGTTTGAAGAATTTAGAGCATACTAACTAGTAGTTAATAATGTATATGGTAAAAAGGATTATATTTAAATTTCTATGTCTTAGTTTTGGACTGATTATATATAATAGTTGGACTCTAATATAATATCTACTTAAGTTGAAGAATCATTTATGATATTGTAAATAAATGCAAAATAAATGTGATATAATTAATTCATAATCAGTATATTGTGTGATAAGGATGGGTTTTGTTATGGATAAATTGGAATTATTAAATATAATTAAAAGTGGAGAAAATTCATACATAGAATTTAAGGAAGAAGGTATAAAAGCTAAAGAATTAGCAGAAGAAATTGTGGCTTTTGCTAATAGTGAGGGTGGAATAATATTAATAGGTATTTCAGATGATGGAAATATAAAGGGAGTACAGGATAAAAATATAGAAGAGAAGATCATGAATATATGTAGAAATAATTGTATACCTAATATAATTCCTATTTATGAAGATATAGAATTAAAGGGATTAAAGATAGCCATAGTTAGTATTCCAAAGGGATTGAATAAGCCATATTATACAACTGATCACAAATACTATGTACGGGTGGGAACTACAAAAAGGATAGCTTCAAGAGAAGAATTAATGAGGTTATTTCAGGCCAATGGTAGTATTCATTTTGATATATCGCCAGTCTATAATACTTCTATAAGGGATTTAAATTTGGATATAATAAGAGACTATTTTTCAAAATACAATACCTTTGATTTGTATGAGGAAGATAACGATAGTGTTGAGAGAATATTAATTAATGCAGATATATTGAAAGAAGCAGATGGGAAAATAGTGTGCTCTGCAGGAGGGCTATTAATATTCGGAAAAAATGTGGAGAATATCATGGTTCAAAATGGAATTAGTTTTGCCCATTTTCGCGGAGATGAAATAACAGATAAACTTATAGATAAAAAGATAATCTGTGGAAGATTACAGGACATAGCGGAACAGACATTGGTAGTACTAAAAAATAATATGAAAAATCCTTCAATTATTAAGGAGTTAAAAAGAAAGGAAGAGGAAGAATACCCTATTTTAGTACTCAGGGAAGCTATTATAAATGCTCTTGTGCATAGAAATTACAGTATTTTAGGTTCTAAAATAAGAATTTTTATGTTTGATAATCGTATTGAATTTCATAGTCCGGGGAAATTACCTAATACTGTTACTATTGAAAAGATGAAAATTGGAGTGTCTTATGCAAGAAATCCTTTCCTGGTAAAATATATGGAAAATATGAGATATATAGATCAATTGGGAAGAGGCGTTCCTATGATTCTGAAAACAATGAAAGATTTAGGGGCAAGGGAGCCACTTTTACAGGAATCAGGAGAAGAATTTGTTCTTACTGTGTATAAAAAATAAATTATATGAAAAAGTCATTATATTTTCCAACCTCAATTCCAACTAAAAGTGCTGCGTCCGTTGAAATCCAATGGATTACAGCATTTCTTCTATGTGATATTCAAAAAATCAAAAATGGTTGGAAAGATTTTAATAAAAGGCTTTATCTATGGTGGTTTAAAGGATATAATAAAAATAAGAAATGGCTATTTTACGTTAGTTGAATCTTAACAAGAATTGTATTTAAATTGAACGTATTCAATTTTTATAATTTTTACTATTTAGTTGAATCTTAACAAGAATTGTATTTAAATTAGAGGGTGACCTCTGCGAGAAGGAAGTTTTTGTACGTTGAATCTTAACAAGAATTGTATTTAAATGCATAGACCCCATAGTAACTATTATAGGTGAGGAAGGTTGAATCTTAACAAGAATTGTATTTAAATGGTATAATTATGTCTGCTGTTTTCCACTCTGGAAATGTTGAATCTTAACAAGAATTGTATTTAAATCTAAAGATGAATTGACACTAAAACAATGGATTAAATCGTTGAATCTTAACAAGAATTGTATTTAAATCAGAAGGTAAAATAGCATTTAATACAGGCGGTACTGGGTTGAATCTTAACAAGAATTGTATTTAAATCCTCTTTTCTAAGTACGGATTTTCCTTGACTATAAGCGTTGAATCTTAACAAGAATTGTATTTAAATAAAAGAAAAAGGAGGCATTAATAACCCAACTAGGGTTGAATCTTAACAAGAATTGTATTTAAATTTACTTTCTGGTGTGTTAGTATTTTCTTTTGCTTCAGGTTGAATCTTAACAAGAATTGTATTTAAATGTAGAGGAATTAAACACAAAGATAAAAAACATAGGTTGAATCTTAACAAGAATTGTATTTAAATAAAGTATTGATTCTTCTGCCTTTGCTAAATTCCATAGTTGAATCTTAACAAGAATTGTATTTAAATGGGGAAAGAAGATATGAAGCACTAAAAATGTTATAGTTGAATCTTAACAAGAATTGTATTTAAATCAAGTTATGCTGAACACTATCCAACTGAAATGACTAAGTTGAACCTTAACAAGAATTGTATTTAAATTTGTTAGAATATCCTGTGATAATTTGAAATACAGTAGTTGAACCTTAACAAGAATTGTATTTAAATAGGCCTATAACGAAAGTAAAATAGAAGAACACAGGAGTTGAACCTTAACAAGAATTGTATTTAAATGACAAAATAGCAGTAACAGACATTGAAAAGATCGAGGTTGAACCTTAACAAGAATTGTATTTAAATACTCCAGAAAGGAGATATTTAATATTGATCCTAAATGTTGAACCTTAACAAGAATTGTATTTAAATGATGGGTTTACAACCAAAAGCACATTTTGTACAGGGTTGAACCTTAACAAGAATTGTATTTAAATCAATGGCTGGCTGCTGCACTTGCAATTACAGGTCAGGTTGAACCTTAACAAGAATTGTATTTAAATAAGCTGATACCTGAAATACAAAACTATATTGACTTAGGTTGAACCTTAACAAGAATTGTATTTAAATTTAGGATTGCTCCATAACTCAAGGCATCTCTTAATAGTTGAACCTTAACAAGAATTGTATTTAAATAATGGTAATAGATGCAGCTCCAGAAGCTTTGGATACGTTGAACCTTAACAAGAATTGTATTTAAATTGCCATAGAAAAAACTGATGATATGATTCAATATGAGTTGAACCTTAACAAGAATTGTATTTAAATATTTTAATGGTAAATGTTTAAATTTATGTTGAACCTTAACAAGTGTTGTAAAATATATGAGCAGAATATTATATGTTCGAGAGTTTTAAAGCTAATATTACAATCAATTTTAATGGTTAAGGTTTAAAACATAATTTAATATATCTTCGCATAGTATTTAATATACTTAGAAAAAATAAAAGGGGGGGAATACATGGATAAATATATCATTTTTGATATTTTCATAATATATTTAATATTTTTCACGAAAGATTTTAAAATTACTATAAGTATAACATCAAAAAGATAAATTTTGGTCAGTGGTTCAGTTAAAGCGTATATACTCTGCATCTAAAAATAATATATAGGTGTAGAGCTTTTAGTTCAATCTAAAAAATTTCCTTATAATTCATCATGTTTCTGTAAAATATTCTAACAATTTTTAAAATAGTGCAGGATTTGTTAAATTGAAGTAGAATTTATAAGTATATAACTATTATGTAAAAGGAGAATACATATGGAAGTATACGAAATTAATGTTAAAATATATACGCTTGAAGATATATTTAAGGAAGCATCACTGGAATTATTAAGTAAACTTCTTGATCAATCTTTTTATAAAAATGAAAGAATGAAGGAATTTCATACGGAAAATAGAATAAAAAATTATTGTTTTAATAATCTATATCCTCTTGCCTCAAATAATGAAATGTATAAGAAGGGGGAGATTTATAATTTTCAAGTAAGGTGTATCGGAGAAGATTTAATAAACCATTTCGAAAAATTTCTACCTAATGAATACACATCTGGGATTAAGGTACTTACATGTAATATCAAAAAAATACCTAAAAGGACTATAGAGAGAATTTATAGTATAACACCTCTTATAATAAAAATTTCAGATGAAGATAAAACTCAATACTGGAGAAATATTCATAATGAATCTGATTTTTTTGAATATATGAGGAACAGTACCATAAAAAAATATGAATTAGTTACAGGAGAGATAGTAGATAGTAATTTACAAATTTTTAATTATGAGAGAATAGACAATAGAAAACCCATAGCAACAAAATTTAAGGATAAAAGTATTCTTGGAGATAAGGTTACTTTAACAATAGATACCAGTGAAAAAGCCCAGAATATTGCCTATACAATTCTTGGAACAGGGCTTGCAGATATGTGTCCCCGTGGGTATGGCTTCATGAATTACCAATATGTGAAGTAAGAGGAGGTAATTATTTTTGATAAATGAAATTTACGATATATTCAGCAGGGAGTACGTTGAAAAAGGAGAAGGATTGGTTGTAGACAAACATCTCCTTGCACCTGGAGACTATATTAAATTTACATTGGAAGATACGTGGAATAGCATACAAATATTTTCTGTAGATAAAAAAACTGATAACTCCTTAGAAGTGTATAAGGAGTTTGTCCGTAGGGACTATTTAAGCAGATTAGTCTCTATGAATAAACCAATAGATCCGAATAAGATAATACACAGTAATAATATTTATACATTTTATGTAAAAAAAGAGAACCTTCATCAATCCAAGGGTAAACTAAGTAGTAAAGTTATAGAGGAATATTATAATATATTAAAAAATCCTGAAGTGAAATATAAAAGCAAATCCAAGAGCAGAAAACTTTATTTAAATATAGAAGAAAAGTATGGTAAGCCCGATATAGAATTAATAGAGAATATACAAAGTTGGGTACAAAAAAATATAATGGAAATAGCAAAAAAATTAGATTTAAATAAAACTTATCTTAAATTATTCTACGATACTAATTTGAATAACTATGAAAAAGAGAGTGAGAGGTACATAATACCTAATATTTACAATAGTACTGACTATAATGTAACTATAAACAAGAAAGTTTATGGATTGTCTGACTTTAACATGGGGCTGAATTCTAAAAAACCCTATCTTGAAAATAAAACTAGAAAAAGTAAATTACCCATGCTTGTGGATTCAGAAAAAATTCTAATTGAAAAAAAATTATTTGATTATCTTATGAATTATGCATCTGAAGGGAGAAATTATATATATGCCCAGCAGGATTGTGTGGATGGCATTGAAGCAAAAGAAAATAAAAAAAGTGATTTTAAAGGATATTTTTTTAGAGTTAACAAGGGAAAAGAAGTAGAAATTGCAGATTATGATTCCATAACTGATTATAGATATAAATTTAAAAGGGCTATAAAGATAACTCCTATATTGAAGCAGGGGTTCGGAAAAGAATTTATTCTAATTAGAGGAAATATGAAAAATATAAGTGAGTTAAGTGATAAAGTGAATGAAGTGTTTTTTAATAAATATTTAAAAAGCAATTTTTTTACAGAAGCAAAAGATATAAAATTAAATGACAGTAAAGTAAAGGAATCACTCTTAAAATACAGATATGGCTTTTATACCTGGTTTTACAAAGGTGAAGAACTTCTTGTAAAAGGATTTTGGAACAAAATGACCTTAGACCTTTTATGTAATTCCATAGATAATGGAAATGCTAATAAGGCTATAAATCAGTTTAATTTAAGGCATACGTTACTGGATTATTTCAATAAGGAGAGTAGGGGAGAAAATATGGCAAATACTATTAAATATATTAGAAAAAATGTGGATGAAAAGATAAATATAAAAGAAGATAAGGATTATAAAGTAGAAATTGAAGAGGTGGGAGAATATTATTTTTGTATAGGACAACTTCTACAGTATTTTTATAGTTTAAATAAATCTTCCAGTAAAAATTTTTCTTTTTTGAGTCCAGTACTTAATGCATCAGATGATAAAACCGTAAAAGAAAAATTAAGACGATTATTTATCAAATACAGCTATGCAATTAAATCTTCTTTTAGATTCAGCAATATGTATTATATGATTTTGGCTTATAGTTCAGAAAATGAAGTGGATAAGGACTCGATAATAGCAGGTTTTCTGTGTCCTAGTTTAATATATAAAAAGTCAGAAGAAGATAGTGACGATGAAAATAAAAATGAGGAGGAATCTTAAATGAACAGAATATATGGAGTTATTGGAATAAAAGCTATTATGGCAAATTGGAATGCGGATTTTAGTGGTTATCCAAAGACCATAGGAGATGGTTCCATATTTGGAAGTGACAAGGCACTTAAATACAGCATAAAAAAATACTGGGATGATTTAGGAGAAAAAATTTTATATATAAAATCCTTTAAAACAGATAAGGACAAGATAAGGCCAAGATCCCTTGAAGAGAGATATAACCAGGTATTTGATACCACACTTACTAAAAAAGATAAAAGTGAGGATGTAATTAAAAATCTATTTTCTACACTGGATGTAAAATCTTTTGGAGCCACTTTTGCAGAGGAAGGTAACAATATATCCATAACAGGTGCTGTTCAAATTGGACAGGGATTTAATGTGCACAAACCTTCAAATTCCGAGGAACAGCAAATATTGTCCCCCTTTAGAAGCGACAAAAAATCCAATACAAAGGAAGAGGCAAAAGAGGCAAATCAAAGCACCCTTGGAACCAAGATTGTAAGTGATGAGGCACATTACCTTTATCCCTTTTACATAAATCCTATTTCCTATAAAGATTATGTTCAAATGGGACTTACAGATGGTTATACAGAAGAAGATTATAAAAAATTTAAAGAGGGAGCACTTATAGGGGCTACAGCACTTAATACCAATGCAAAGGCAGGCTGTGAAAATGAGTTTGCGTTATTTGTGGAGACAGATGAGAAAACATATCTTCCTAATTTAACTCAATTTATGGATTTTGATAAAGTTGATGGTAAATGTATTCTTAAACTTAATTTAGACCAGGTGTTGGAGGGGATTAAAGACAGTATAAAAAATATAGAAATTTATTATAATGATTATAAATTAAAAGTAGAGAATATGCCACAAGGAGCTACAGTGTTCAATATATTTACAAGAAAAGAGGTTTAGATATGAAGGCAGTTAGGTTTAAACTCTCTGGCAGGACTGCATTTTTTAAGAAACCAGATGTAAATACCTATTATTATTTTACATATGGCAATATACATAAAATAGCATTGCTCGGGATAATAGGAAGTGTACTTGGATTACCTGGATATAATAGTCAAAGCAGAGACTTTAAAAATAATATATATCCAGAGTTTTACAATAGGCTTAAAGATTCAAAGGTAGCTGTGGTAATGCTAAACCACCAAGGGTATATAACAAAAAAGATACAGACCTTCAATAATTCTGTAGGGTATGCAAGCCTTGAGGCCGGGGGAAATCTGGTAGTAAAAGAACAGTGGCTCCAAGAGCCAAAATGGATGGTATATGTTAAGGTGGATGAAATCACGGAGAAATTTGCACATATGCTTCTGCATAAAAAAGCTATATTTTTACCCTACCTTGGTAAAAACGATCATTTTGCAGATATTACTGAAATTAAAGAAGTAGAATTAGAGAAATCTGAAAATTATATTAAAATTAACAGCTTATTTGAAAGCAGATACTTCCAAGTTGAAAAATATCAAGAGGAAGAGGATGATACGGCATGGAAATATATGGAATATCTTCCGGTAGAATTGGATGAGGAACTAAATCAATACAGATTTGAGCATTTTACTGCTACAAATATGAGGGTGAAATTGAATGACAAAAATGTAAATATATATAGGGATTTGGATGAAAAAAACAATTTATATTTTTTTTAAAATCAGGGGGAAAATATTTTGTATTTTGATAGAGTAAAGCTTTTTGACTTTCAGTCAAATGTTGATAATATATCACATATGTATGCCCATAGGGATAAAAGTAATAAAAAGAGGAAAGAAAAACTTTTGGAGCACGTAAATCTCACCTATGAATACATGAATTTTATTTGCGCGGAAAAAAATTTAAATAATGTGTTTCAAAATTTTCAGGATAAAATTTTAATAAGTAAAAATTCAGATGTAATTATCCTGTGGAAAGAAATGATGGTAAATACAATTTATATGCATGATGTGGGAAAGATAAACCCATCCTTTCAATATAATAAAATGTTGAATAAACTTTATGAAGATAATTCTGACGGAGGGTCAGAGCACTCTCTTCTAAGTTCATATATATATGTCAGTTATTTTAATAATAGGATTAAAGATATGGAGTTTGAACTAAAAGATAGCCTCTATTTGAAATATTTCATGTATTTAAATGGATACATAATATCAAAACACCATGGATATCTTGATAATATGGGAAACTACAAGCTGAAACTGGAAGATTTTCAGGAAGACTGTGATAAAGATGAATACTATCCTGATTTAACTATGACAACTTTGAGAGAATCGGTAATACGTAATTCATTTAATAATTCAAAAGAATATTTAGATGAATGTATTAGGCACAACAATGAACTTGAATTTTCAATTTATATATATTCGAAATTTCTTTTTTCTCTTCTCACAGCATCAGATTACTATGCAACTTCTGAATTTATGAGTGGTGAAAAGGTTGATAGTCTTGGAATAATAAATGACGATTTGAAAGATAGATTTAATGAAGATATAGATAGCTACAGTACTTTTAAAAGTATAAGAGAGTATAGCAATAATCCAGTAAAGGATGGACAATATATAAGTATAAATCAATTAAGATCTGAGATAACTATTGAAAGTGAAAAAAGCTACAGGGACAATAGGGATAAAAACATATATTACCTTGAAGCACCTACAGGAGGGGGGAAAACCTTAACCTCCATAAATCTTGCTAAACTCATACTTAACTCAAATTCCAACATAAATAAGTTATTTTATGTATTTCCCTTCAATACGCTGGTAGAACAGACAGAAATTGAATTTATGAAGATATTTGGTAATGATAGTTCTATAAAAGAAAACATAGCCGTAATAAATTCCATAACCCCTATAAAAACTGAAGATAAAAATGAGGAATGTAATGAAGTAATGGATTTAAATACAAAGAAAAAATGGAATTATGCAAAAGCTTTTATAAACAGAATCTTTATAAATTATCCTTTTGTTATAACAACTCATATAAATCTATTTAACTCCTTTTTTGGTACAAGCAGAGAAGAAGTATTTCCCCTTGTGAATTTATGCAATTCGGTAATAATTTTAGATGAAATACAAAGTTATAAAAACTCAATATGGAAGGAAATAATAAATTTTTTAAATATATATTCTGAAATATTGAATGTGAAAATCATAATAATGTCAGCTACTCTTCCACGATTAAATAAACTTGTACATAATTGCAGTGATAATTTTGTGTATCTTATAAAAAATAGAGAATATTATTTTAAAAATCCATTTTTTAAAAATAGGGTTAAATTTGAAATAATAGATATAGGAGAAGAGCAGGAGGAGCAATTTGAAAACTTATTAGAAGATATTGAAAAAGAGAGCAAAAGCAATAATAAAATACTTATTGAATTTATATTTAAGAAAAGTGCCGATAAATTCTTTGATTATATGAATAGAAATTTTTCAAAGAAGTACTTGCGCGAAGTTGTAATAATGACTTCTGATGACAATAAATCAGATAGAAATAAAGTTATAAAAAAAGCAAAAGAGATAAACAAGAAAATAATTATAGTAGCTACCCAGATTATTGAAGCTGGAATTGATATTGATATGGATTTAGGTTATAAAAATATATCCATTTTAGATGCAGAAGAACAATTTATGGGTAGAATAAACAGATCCTGCTTTAATGAGGGCAGGGTGAAATTTTTTAAAATGGATGATTGTAAAGTTATATACAAAAAAGATGTGAGAAGAGAAGCGGAACTTACGTTATCCAGTGAAGAAATTCAAAAATTGTTAGAAGAAAAGAATTTTGAAAAGTATTATGAAAAGGTTATAGCCAAGATTGAAAGAAATAAGAAGGAACTAAATGAAAATGGTTATGGGCATTTCCTTAAAATTGTAAAAGATTTAAATTTTAAAGAGATAGGAGAATATATGAAGCTCATAGAAGATGATAACCAGCATAAATATACTATATTTTTATCAAGAAGAATAGAAGACGAAAAAAATAACGTGCTCTTGGGAGATGAAATATGGAAAGAATATAAAAGTCTTTTATTTGATAATAAAATGGATTATTCTGAAAAAAAGGTGAGATTATCCAGGGTAAACTCTAAAGTCAACTATTTTATATACAAGGTAAAAAAGATACCAGAAGTTTATCAGGAATTATTGGGTGATATTTATTACATAGCTGATGGGGAAAAGTATATTGTAGATGGCAGATTCAATCAGGAAATATTTATTGGAGAAACTGCTAATAAGGCAAATCTATTTATGTAAGTTTATTAGAAACTTATTTTTTGCTTTCTAAAATGTAAACTGGCTTTTGTAAAGGCTTTAAGGATAGTTTATTTGACTTTTTTGACCTTACCAGTATAGGGTTTATGAGGATTTATAGACTAGAGGCGAAAATTAGGAAAAATATATTATTATAAATAGTGGAATGTAAATAAGTTTTTTGAGGTTTAGATGGAGAAAATTATTTTTTATGGGAAAACTTTGTCTGAACCTATGAATCACTTGATATGGAGGAGTGTATATGAAAATAAATGGTACACTTATAAATTATTATTTTCACTGCAAAAGACAGTGTTGGCTTCATGGCAATAGAATGAATATGGAGGATAATAGTGAGGATGTTCATATAGGAAAAGCCATTCATGAATTAAAATTAGAAGGGAAAAAGGATACGGAAATATCCATAGATAATGTAAAAATAGATAAAATTACAAAAGATTATCTGGTAGAAATAAAAAAATCTGATGCAGATGTAGAAGCTACTAAGTGGCAGGTGATTTTTTATCTCTACATATTAAAGAATAAGGGCATAGAAAGACAGGGCAAAATTGAATTCCAGGAAAAAAACAAGCAGAAAAATAAAATAATTTATGTGGAGCTTACAGAAGAAAATGAATTGGAATTGAGACAGCTTATTGGTGACATAGAAAAATTATTAGAAAAAGAAGTTCCTCCTAAAATTGAAAAAGTAAAAGGATGTAGAAAATGTGCCTATTATGAATATTGTTATATCTAAACTACATATAAAAGAGGGTGAAATAAATGGCCAGAGGTGTTAAATATTTGATGAGTATGGGAGAGCTTAAAAGGAAAGATAACTCTATTGTATTTCATAATGATAAGGGGAACTCCTATCTTCCGGTAGAAGCTGTAAGGGAACTATACTGTATGAATGAAATTACTGTAAATAGTAAATTTCTTGATTTTGCTGCAAAAGCGGGAATAGTAATTCATTTCTTTAATTATTATGGATATTATAGTGGAACTTTCTATCCAAAGAAAAATCTTGTAAGTGGAAGAGTAATCATAAAACAGGTGGAAGCTTTTTCAAATAACAGAGATAATATAGCTAAATCATTTGTTCAGGGTATAGCGGATAATATATATGAGGTGCTGTATCATTATTACAGGCATGATAAAAAGGAAGTGCGTTCCACCCTTGATTGGATAAAAGTAAAATTGCCTGAATATATGAAGTATGACGATTTAGGTATAAAACATATATTGAGAATTGAAGGTGAGATATGGCGAAGATTTTATGAAAATTTCAAATATATTTTACCAGAGGACTTTGTACTTGATAAAAGGGTAAAAAGACCCCCTGATAACCCTATAAATGCACTTATATCCTTTGGAAATTCTATTTTATATTCTAAAACTGTATCTGAAATTTATAATACCCATCTAAATCAGACTATAAGCTATTTACACGAACCTTCTGAAGGCAGATTTTCTTTAAGTCTTGATTTATCTGAGGTCTTTAAGCCAATTATAGTCTACAGGACAATTTTCGAATTGGTAAACACAAAGCAAATTCAGGTAAATAAACACTTTGATAAAAAATATAATTATTGTCTCTTAAATGAAAAAGGGAAAATGATATTTGTACAAGCTATTGAGGAGAGATTTGAAAGTGTTTTTAATCACAAGAAGCTTAAAAGAAAAATAAGTTACAAGACAGCTATAAGATTAGATGGATATAAGCTTAAAAAACATGTAGTGGAAGGAGAAGATTTTATTCCTTTTAATTTAAAGAACATGATGTAGTAAGGAGGATTTTTGTGGGGAAAAATTTTAACTTCAATTATGCATTTGTATTTTATGATGTGAATGAGAAAAGGGTTAATAAAGTTTTTAAAATATGTAAAAAATATTTCCATCACCATCAAAATTCTGTTTTTAGAGGGGCCATAACTCCTTCAAAACTTATAAAATTGAAAAGTGAATTAAACAAGATTGTGCAGGATAAAGACTTCGTTACAATTATAAAGCTTATAAATGACAGTTGTTTTGATGAGGAAACTTTGGGTATAAATGAAAAGAATACGGAAAATTTAATACTTTAATTTTTCCAACCTCATAATAAGGTAAAAGTGGTGTAATGTTATCAAATCACTAGCATTACACCACTCTTTATATACATTTTATAAAATATGAAAAATGGTTGGAAAAATTTCAACGAAAGCCTTTATTTATACGGTTTTAAGTAATATAATAAAAATAAGAAATAGGCATTTTACATTAGTTGAACTTTAACAAGGATTGTATTTAAATACCTAATATTGATATGGCACCTCTTACAGCAACTACTGTTGAACTTTAACAAGGATTGTATTTAAATTCTAAATTATGTATTTCTTCTATTAAATCCTTGGGTTGAACTTTAACAAGGATTGTATTTAAATCATAAGAGACAACGTTATATTTGTAGTTAATTCAGAGTTGAACTTTAACAAGGATTGTATTTAAATCAGGCTCTTGAGATGTTTGAAAAGAACTTTGCGAGGTTGAACTTTAACAAGGATTGTATTTAAATGGACACAACCGCAGTTTTAGGAGAGTTTGCAGATGCGTTGAACTTTAACAAGGATTGTATTTAAATCCATAAACGGGGCAACCCTAGTAACTATGTACAAGTTGAACTTTAACAAGGATTGTATTTAAATACAGTAACGGATTAACCCCCTCGTTTTGGACAGAATCTAATAAATTCTTCATTTCTATTAAATTTAGACCCTTATTTGAATGTTTGTTAGGTTTTCTTCAAAATAAAGGTTATAAAATTCATGTGGAGCCATAAATCTTAAACTTGAATGTAATCTCCTATTATTGTAGAATTCCATAAATTCATTTACTATTTTGTATGCTTCTCCATAGCTTTGAAATTCATTAATTTTTAAACACTCATCCTCAAGTATTCTGTGAAATGATTCTACATGTGCGTTTTTATTTGGCGTCTTCACTGGTATTCTCTCATGTTCAATTTTAAGTTCTTCACAGCATTCATCAAATTTATGACTTATAAACTGGGGTCCGTTGTCTGTTCTTATTACTGGCTTTTTAGAGTCTTCCTCAAACAAGTTTCTTCTTATTAAGCACTTCCTCAGTAGTGCTGCAGCATCTTTAGCCTCACAGTGTAAACCCATGTGGTAATCTATAATGCTCCTATCAAAGATATCAATTAAATTTAGTAAGTAGAAGAATTTATCCTCACCTTCTATATAGCCATATTTTATATCCATTTCCCATAGTTGATTTGAGCCTGTTATAGTTCTGTTAATTGCAATATTTCTCTTTATTTTAGTTCTAATTATTCTCTGATCTTTAAGTATTCTGAGCTCTTTGCAAAGCCGATAAACCTTCTTATGATTAATCACAAGATTACAATATTTTCTTAAATGGTAAGTTATTTTTCTATATCCATAGTTAATAGCATCCCCGTCAATGGCCTCCAAAATAAATTCCTTAATCTGATCATCGCATACTTTCTCACCATCTCTGTTTATACTATATCCTTTTGGCTTTCCACCTTTAGGCCTAGTCTTTTCTTTGCCTTCTACACTTAAATTATAGTAATATGTTGATCTTCCGAGTTTAACTACTTTAAGTACAAATACTGCATTGTATCCTTGCTCTATATACTTTTTAGCTATTTCTACTTTTTCCTTAATTGAGGGTTTGATTTTTTTATTAAATCTCTAAGAATTGCTATTTCTAAATCTTTTTCTCCTAACAATTTTTTTAGATGATCATTTTCTTTTGTTACCTCTGTCAGCTCATTTTCAAGTTCTTTTTCTCCCTCAACTAAAGCTTTTCTACCAGGCTTAATTTTAATCTCATCCTTATCCTTAGAATTCCTTATCCACGTAAATATAGTTGATTTTGAGAGCCCATGTCTCCTTGATACCAGTGAAACATTTCCTACTTCTTTCACTTCTCTTAATACCTCTTCTTTTAATTCTTTCGTATAACTTTTTCCTTTCATAGTTTACCTCCAATCACTTTCTACATTATAATAAATATAGATGTAATGGTCCAAACCTATTTAGGGGCTTAAGAGGTAACATTTGTGATTACTGCAAAAGGTGCTGATGGTTGAACTTTAACAAGGATTGTATTTAAATAATCTTAACAATATAGAAGTAGAACTGTGTAAATATGTTGAACTTTAACAAGGATTGTATTTAAATCAAAATACCGAAGGGGACATTGGTCTTCCTCGGAAAGTTGAACTTTAACAAGGATTGTATTTAAATAAAGGTATGCTATATACATAATTCCCTCTGCAATAGTTGAACTTTAACAAGGATTGTATTTAAATTGATTTATCCAGATGAATTTGAATTAGATGAAAATAGTTGAACTTTAACAAGGATTGTATTTAAATAGAAAGGAGTGTTGGTGATACAAAGTGATTTATAAGGTTGAACTTTAACAAGGATTGTATTTAAATAAATTAAAAGTAATGGCCCTAGCGCCGCAGCTATCCGTTGAACTTTAACAAGGATTGTATTTAAATTTTAGATAGAGGAAATTATATTGTTATTCGTAAAGGGTTGAACTTTAACAAGGATTGTATTTAAATAAATAAGTAATGCATATTGATTCATCTATTTATCCGTTGAACTTTAACAAGGATTGTATTTAAATTCTACAGCTTGTTTGTTATCTATTACCAGTACATTAGTTGAACCTTAACAAGGATTGTATTTAAATACAACTATCTTCTTTTGTTTTATGTATTCTTTTATAGTTGAACCTTAACAAGGATTGTATTTAAATGAAAGGTATAAGGGAATTTGCGTCTATAGCATATAGTTGAACCTTAACAAGGATTGTATTTAAATTGCATTGCAATATTCTGGAGCATTGGTAAGAAACTCGTTGAACCTTAACAAGGTTTATATTTAGATGGAAATGATTTTCTTTGAACCCCATAACTATAAAAGTCACTGATGTTTATTTCACTAGTAGTTTCAAATCATAAACTTACTTAATGCTAAAAATTTGAAAGTAAAGGAAGTGTAATTTTTGTGTTAACGTTGATTGTATGTGAGTAGTAGATGTATTGTCATTAAAACTCATATTTACAATTCAAAATTATATTGATGGAAAGTATATTTATATACCAAAGAATGTAATGGAAAAATCCAGGGGAGAATTAAAATGAAATTAAATATCAGAAGGTTGACAATAATACCTTTGAATCTAGAACAATTCAAGGTATTGTTTGATGTAATATATATGACAGAAGTCGTAAAAAGTATGTGTCAATGGGCATTGAGTGATAAGAAGGTTTTAAGAGTTATTGCCGGAACAGATAAAAACAATATTGCTTCTCAAAGAGTTTTGAAGAAATGTAGTTTTATAATATATGATGAAGACCATGAAAATTATTTATGGCAGTTAAATAATAAATTAAGCTAGATTAATGAAGAAATTTATACAAAACACATGCCTAACATATATTCATTAAATTAAATCAGATGAAGTTTTTTGTGCGATTTTTATAAAAAATATGGAATTATTGTGCTGTAGTGATTATAATTAAACCAGTAAATATAAGAAATTGGTTATAACAGGATAATGAGTTATAAAATCGCTATTAGGTTCGAATGGAGTTTGTAGGCTCAAGAATGGATTCCATATTTTAAAGTTAAGTTTTTATAATGTCATTGTTATCATAACTATAAGCTATTTATAAGGATGTGATTTATTAATGAAGAAAATTACAGGCAGTAATCTTTTCACAATATTTCTTGCATTTATATTTGTTTTCATGAGTACTATAAGCATATCTTCAGTTAAAGCAGATGAAATTAGTAGTGTAAATATGTCACAAACTTCATCCAGTATAAATTACCTGGCACTAGGAGATTCTATTTCTTGTGGAATGAGCGCTGATTCAGGTAAAGGATATGTAGATCTTTTTCATAAACATTTAGAGACACTTGGCAGATATGGAGAAGTAAATTTACAGAATCTATCTGTATCGGGAGACAAAAGCAGTGATTTGTTGACAAAATTTCAAACTGATGAATATAAAGAGGCAGTCAAGGATGCAAAAATTATAACAATAAGTATTGGCGGGAATAATCTTCTTTCTCCTGTAATTGAAGCTGTTTGTCAGGCATTTGGAGTAAATAAGGATGACAATCCTAATTATCAGACTGAATTAGCTCTAGCTGTTGCATCAAATCCCAATAAGGATGCTATATTAGCTGGAATAGTAAGTTCTGGAACTTTACTTCAAAGTTTAAATTCAGGAATACTTCAATTTCAAAGTGATTTTCCTAAAATTATTAAAACAATAAAAGAGATTGCACCTGAATCAGAAATATATGTTTTGACTTTGTACAACCCCTTTAATTCCAAGGATCCTATGTATTCTGCATTTGATTCTATTATTAATCGTATTAATAAAACTATAAAAATACAAACTAATAACTGCAACATAGTAGATGTTTATGAAAAGCTTAAAACAACTTCTGGTGCTGTTAACTTTAGCTTATCTAATATGATGATTGATCCTCATCCCACAACAATAGGACATGCTGCTATATATGATTTGCTTGTGGATGCAAAGGTAAAAAAAGATGGATTGGTAGCTGCGGATAAAAAATGGACAATTACTTTTACGGGAGAGGTAGAATTTGATGACTCCACTAAAGATGCAATTATAGTTACAGGTAGTAAAGGTAATGAGGTAAATACAACTTTAGAATTGGGACAAAACAACAAAAGTATAATAGTTTATCCACCCACTGTAGGATATACTCCAGGAGAAAGTTACACATTGACTGTGAGGAAACAGTGTCATGATAAAAATGGGAAACAGATGAAACAAGATAGAACATTAAATTTTAGTATAGAAGCCGATACGGCAGATTAAATAAATTTTTATTGATTTTTTATTAAAAGCGTGCCTATGTTTATGTAAATAAAAATTGGGGCACGTTATTTTTTATCCGAAGGCCACCATTGCTAGCACTCCCATATTCTTAAAAGTAGGAGATAAGCACTGCTGTGCCCTTGGATAAGTTCTTCTAAATTCATGGTGAAAAGGGGTATTCTTTATGAGTAAATTCCACATGAATCCAAGAATCACTTAATATATAGTAATAATTAAGAATAATATTTAAAATTATTTGCTGTAAAGATTATTGATGTAAGGTTAGCTTGATATATAAACTAAATAATGTTACAATACTTATGTAAGGTTAACATTACAGGAGTGATGATTTATGAAAAATCGATTAAAAGAATTGCGAGAATCTCTTGGATTGACTCAAGAACAGTTAGGAAAACTTGTAGGAGTATCAAGGCAAGCAATAAATGCTATTGAGACAGAAAAATTTGAGCCCTCTATATGGTTAGCTTATGATATCAGTAATATATTTAATTGCTTTATAGAAGAAGTCTTTCTCTTTAAGAAAAGTAAAAGAAAATCAAGAGCACAGCAAAGTAGAGGGGTTGTTTAGATGGCATTAAGACAAATTAGGCTTTTTGGTGATGATATATTGAGAAAAAAAAGTAAAGAAGTGAAAGCAGTAGATAATAAAATAAGACAAATTTTAAATGATATGGCTGATACCATGTATGATACAGAAAATGGCGGGGGCTTGGCAGCTCCACAAATTGGTATATTGAAAAGATTGGCTGTAATAGATATGGGACAAGGACTTATAAAATTAGTCAATCCAAAAATAATTAAGTGTGCAGGAGAACAAGAGGTCATAGAAGGATGTTTGAGCATTCCTAATGTGTTCGGAAAGTTAAAAAGACCTGCAAAAGTTATAATAGAAGCATTAAATGAAGAGGGAAGTAAAATTATATTAAAAGGTACAAAAGATTTAGCCAAATGTTTTTGTCATGAAATAGATCATTTGAAAGGTATACTTTTTACTGATTTGGTAACTGAATATATGAAGTAAAGTATTAACTTAAGTAATATATTAAAAAAGCTGTCTTTTATGGTAATTTATTTATTGTTTTGAGACAGCTTTTTTGTTGTGTATAATATTTATGGAATATATTATAATTTGATAATATAATTAAGACTTTAACTTATAATGAAAATAATTATTTCATTATCATAGCGTCTGTTGACTTAATAACAGCTTTAACTTCTGAACCTACTTTAATTTCAAGATCCTTTAAGGAAGCTGTTGTAATTACAGAAGATACTAAATTTTTACAACCTGTATCTACCAATATTTGACTTACCACATCTCCTTGAGTTATTTTAGTAACTTTTCCTTTTAGCTGATTTCTAGCACTTAATGTCATCTTATATTTCTCTTTGTCGGATTTCACATTGGATTTAGGCATCGTATTGTTAGAATTAGGCATCATTTTATTAGAGTTGGGCATCATGTTATTGGAATTAGGCATCATATTGTTAGAATTAGGCATTATTCTATTAGAGTCAGGCATCGTATTATTGGAATTAGATGTCATATTGGATGAAGAACTCATAATCATAACACTAGTTGATTTAACTATGACTCTGACTTGTGAGCCTACTCTTAATCTTAGCTGGTCTATTGAAGCCGTTGTGATTACGGACGACATTGAATTTCCACATCCAATATCAACTACTACTTGACCTACTACATCTCCCCTGGTTATTTTAGTAATTCTTCCTATAAATTGATTTCTGGCACTTAAGGCCATTTCAGCAGTTGTATTTGAAGGATAATGTGCCTTAGAGCTATATCGTACCCAGGGACAGAAATATTCAAAGCCATCATAATAATTTCCATAAGGCTGGTAATTAGCAATCATTAAAATGCCTCCATAAAGATTTATCTACAAGATTATGCTATTCTATTATAATTATATTAGTTACAAAACTCTAAAAAATAAAATTTAATAGCTGTAAATTAGTAAATATTATTATTTTGTACAATAAAAGTCGATTCTTGATACAAGTAGCTTAAAAACATTTTGAAGTATTATTAAAAAACCAGTATAAAAGTTGATAGTCTAGTAAGGAATATTGTTTTGTTTAGTAGTATTCTTGATTATGAACTAAATATAATATATAATTAGTTCATAATTAATCGTTTATTTATAGAAAATGTAAAAATTTATTTAATGACTATAGATATAACTTTTTACACAGGAGGCACATTATGAATTTTGCTCAGCAATTAGTTAATGGACTAGCATTGGGGGGTGTTTATGCTTTAATAGCAATTGGATATACTATGGTGTATGGCATAGTAAAGCTTATGAATTTTGCACATGGAGACATATATATGGCAGGAGCTTTTTTTGGGTTTTTGGCAGTTAAAAATTTAAATTCAGGATTTATACCTACCTTAATAATTGCTATGGTTGGAAGTGCACTTTTAGGAATAATAATTGAAAAAATTGCATATAAGCCCCTTAGAAATTCATCCAGAATAACTTTATTTATTACTTCTATGGGAATATCGCTTTTGCTTGAGAACGGTTTTAGAGTTATATTCGGACCAAATCCTAGGCCATTTCCTGAACTTTTAAAGGTAAAACTTTATAAAATAGGGGATTTTCAGATAAATAATCTGCAAATTGTCACTTTGCTGATCTGTTTTATATTAGTTATTTTGCTGCAGATTATTGTTTATAGAACAAAAATGGGAAAGGCCATGAGAGCTGCGTCTTTTGATACGGAAGCTACAGAACTTATGGGTATAAATGTGAACAATACCATATCTTTAACTTTCGCCATAGGTTCTGCATTAGCGGCAGCAGCAGGGGTTCTTATAGGTATGTCATATCCTAAAATAGATCCATATATGGGAATGATACCGGGACTTAAAGCTTTTATAGCAGCAGTTGTAGGAGGTATAGGACTTATCCCCGGTGCTATGGTGGGGGGAATTGTACTTGGCATATCAGAAATATTTACCAAAGCTTTTATATCTACAAAACTTTCAGATGGTATAGCTTATATTATATTAATAATTATACTTATATTTAAGCCTAGTGGATTACTTGGTAAAAAAGTCAATGAGAAAGTGTAGGTGGGAGTTTAATATGAAGCGTAGAAAAAATATATTATTTATATTAGCGGCAGTATTAATAGTATTTGGTTTAATTCAAACTCTCATAAGTTTGGAAATGATAGATGAGTATATAGTCCAAATATTGATTATTATAGGCATAAATATAATACTAGCAGTGAGTTTAAATATGATAGTCGGGTATACAGGGCAGCTGGCTTTAGGACATGCAGGATTTATGTCTATAGGAGGATATACTGCAGCTATTTTAACTTTAAAACTAGATGCGCCCTTTTTTTTGGTATTAATAGCTGGAGGACTGATGGCAGCTTTTTTTGGAGTCATCATAGGTATTCCTACATTGAGATTAAAAGGAGACTATTTGGCTATAACAACTCTGGGATTTGGAGAAATAATAAGGATTGCCATAGTAAATTCAAATACATTAGGTGGAGCTGAAGGATTGGCTGGAATACCCAAAAAAACCAGCTTTGCAATGGTATTTTTTATCACGATTCTTATTATAATAATTGCTTATAACATAAAGAAATCTTCTTATGGGCGAGCAATGCTTTCTATAAGAGAAGATGAACTGGCATCAAGTTCCATAGGAATAAATACCACTAAATATAAGATGATAGCTTTTGTAACAGCTTCTTTTTTTGCAGGTATAGCAGGAGTTTTATATGCCCATTATTTTATGTTTTTAGATCCTAAATCTTTTGATTATTTGAAATCTTTTGATATAGTTACATATGTGGTATTTGGTGGAATGGGTAGTATATCCGGCTGCATTTTGTCCACGGCTATACTGACTTCTCTACCGGAAATCTTAAGACCTGTAGCTGATTATAGAATGGTTATATATTCAGCGGCACTTGTTGCACTGATGATATTTAGACCGGAAGGTGTATTCGGTATGAAAGAAATTTCTTTCAAAAAAATTGTTAGTTCTGCAAAGAAAAAAATATCACATAAAAAGGAGGGAAAGTATGATGTCCCTGCTTAGTGCTAAAGATTTAACAATAAAATTTGGTGGTTTAACGGCAGTTTCTGATTTTAATCTGGATATTGATGAAAATGAGATCGTTGGATTGATAGGTCCAAACGGAGCAGGAAAGACTACTGTTTTTAATATGCTTACAGGTGTATACCAACCTACAGATGGATATATAGAAATTCTGGGGAGGAAAGTCATTAATTTAAAACCTCATGAACTGGCTAAAAAGCATATAGCACGTACTTTTCAAAATATAAGGTTGTTTAAGCATATGTCTGTGCTTGATAATGTAAAAATTTCATTTTCATATCTTGATAAATATAATTTTTGGCAGTGCATTTTAAGGATGCCAAAATATTACAGAGAAGAAAAATTTATGGATGAAAATGCAGAAAGATTGTTAAAAATATTTGGATTGTTGGATAAAAAAGATGAACTTGCAATGAATTTGCCTTATGGACAACAAAGAAAGCTTGAGATAGTAAGAGCCCTCGCCACAGAACCCAAGGTACTGCTTTTAGATGAACCGGCAGCAGGTATGAATCCGCAGGAAACTCTAAATTTAATGGAACTTATTAAATGGGTAAGGGATGAATTCAAGATCTCAATACTTTTAATTGAACATGATATGAAGTTGGTTATGGGAATATGTGAAAGACTTGTGGTGCTTGATCATGGACAGATGATTGCAAAAGGATCTCCTCAGGAAATAAAAAAGAATCCTAAGGTTATAAGTGCCTATTTAGGAGAGGAGGTTAAAATATAGATGTTGAAACTGAATAATGTAAATTTGTACTATGGAGTAATACATGCACTGAAAGATATATCTCTAGAAGTGGAAGAAGGAGAAATCGTTACCTTAATAGGGGCTAACGGAGCAGGAAAAACATCAATTTTAAGGGCTATATCAGGGTTGAATCCCTGTAGATCAGGAGAAGTGATATTTAAAGGGAAATCTTTAAATAAAGTGCCTGCTTATAAAATAGTCTCCAGAGGAATTTCTCATGTTTTAGAAGGAAGGAGAGTATTTTCGAATCTGACTGTTTTTGAGAATCTGCAGTTAGGTGCCTATATAAGAAAGGATAAGGCAGGCATAAAAAAGGATTATGAAACTATTTTTGAGGTATTTCCAATATTAAAGGAAAGAAAAGAACAGCCCGCAGGTACTTTAAGTGGGGGAGAACAACAAATGCTGGCCATAGCCAGGGCACTTATGGTAAAACCACAGCTTCTTCTTATGGATGAACCATCCATGGGACTTGCACCTATAATAGTTCAGCAAATATTTAATATAATAAAAGAAATTAATGAAAAAGGTACTACTATCTTATTGGTAGAGCAAAATGCCAATATGGCACTTTCTATAGCCAGTAAAGCTTATGTCTTAGAAACTGGAAGAATAGTCCTAAAAGGAAGCGCAGGAGAATTACTAGTTAATGAATCAGTGAAGAGTGCTTACCTTGGATAGCTTTTATTGTGGATAATAATACTATTTTTAAGTTAAGTAAGCATCATTTATAAAATTTTTAAGGGGGATTTATACATGTTAAAAAAGTTTTTGTCAATATCCATGGCTTTAGTGCTAGGGTCTGTGGTACTGGCAGGGTGTGGTAAACAATCTGAATCAGAGGAAATAAAATTAGGAGCAGTTTTTCCGCTTACAGGGGATGTGTCTGTTATGGGACAGGCGTGTAAGAATGCACTGCAGATGTTGGAGGAAGAAACTAATGCCAGTGGAGGTATAAATGGCAAAAAGGTAAAGTTTTATTTTGAAGATGATGAAAATAAACCTTCTAATTCTGCCAATGCCATACAAAAATTAATTAATAATAATAAGGTGGTAGGGGTAGTTGGGAGTTATGCCAGTAAATGTTCCATAAGCATGGGACCTATTGCTGCATCTAATAAAATTCCAATGATATCTGTAAGTACGAGTCCTAAAGTAACAAAAAATGGGGGAGAATATGTATTTACATCCACATTTAATGATACTTTTCAGGGAACAATTATTGCAGATATAGCAGCCAAGGATGTAAAGGCTAAAACAGCAGCTGTGCTTTATGATGTAGGGAATGACTATGATAAGGGGCTTAATGAATTCTTTACAACTAACTTTGAAAAATCAGGTGGAAAGGTATTGGCGTCACTTACCTTTAATGCGGGAGATCAGGATTTTAGTGCCCAGCTTACCAACATAAAAAAGCTTAATCCAGATGTACTGGTTATACCAGATTACTATGGTACAGTGGCTTTAATAGCAAAACAAGCAAGAAATTTAGGTATAACCTCTACTTTTATTGGTGGAGATGGATGGGATTCACCAGCTTTATTTGAAATTGCAGGAGATGCAGTTAATGGAAGTTATTTTAGTAATTTCTTTTCTACAGGAGATACTACACCTGCATATGTAAAATTTAAAGAAAACTATGAGAAAAAATATAATAAAGCGCCAGATGCCATTTCAGCTAGTTCTTATAATGCAGGTAGTTTACTAATAGCTGCTGTTAAAGAAGCTAAAAGTACAGAAGGAGATAAAATAAAAGATGCTCTAAAGAATATCAGCTTTGAAGGAGTAGCTGGAACCACTAAATATGACAGTAACAGAAATGCCATTATGGGAGGAGACGTAATAAAAATAGAAAATCAGAAGCAGATATTTGTAAGAAAAGTAAGCCAGTAATGGACATAAGTTGTGAACTTTAAAGAAAGGTTTCTTTCCTTGAAGTTCACAACTTTATTTATACTAGGGCTAGGATTAGTTAATACCACCAGCACTGTTGTGTTTCTAGATAAGTTCTTACCCTAAATGATATATAGAAAGTCAGGAAAAATTGTATGAATGATTTGTATAAAAAAGATAAATCCAGTTTATTATTTCATTGGCATAATTTAAAGATAAGGTTGGTAGGGGAAAGTATAATTGTAGGGATTATAACTGGTTTTATAATAGTACTTTTTAGGGTTGTTATAGAAGAATTAGGGGAAAAGGTTGGGAAAATTTATGAAATTCTTTTGTTAAAGTTATATTTTCTGCCTTTGTGGATAATACTATTTATAATTTTGGGATATATATTAGGCTTTATGGTTAAAAAAGATCCTATGGTAGGTGGAAGTGGTATTCCTCAAGTTAAGGGAGCTGTTCTAAGAAAACTTGAGATGAAATGGTTTAAAGTGATTTTAAATAAATTTGTAGGGGGAAGTCTTGCTATTGGATTTGGTCTTTCTCTTGGAAGGGAAGGACCTTCAGTACAGTTGGGAGCTTGTGTAGGTCAGGGGCTAAGTAGAATTTTTAAAAGGGTAAATATAGAGGAAAAATATCTTATTACAAGTGGGGCAAGTGCGGGACTGGCTGCAGCATTCAATGCACCACTGGCAGGGGCAATATTTGCTTTAGAGGAAATACACAAAAATTTTTCTCCACTAATTTTAATTTCAGCTTTTTCGGCTGCATTATCTGCTGATTTTATAACTGGCGGGTTTTTAGGGTTAAGCCCGGTATTTAATTTTAAACATATATCGGCTATTCCTTTGAATTATTATTTTTATATATTATTATTCGGAATTATAATGGGTGTTACAGGAGTAATTTTTAATATTTTCCTTTTAAAAAGTCAGCATTTGTATTCTAAACAAAAGTGGATTCCAAAAGAATTTAATCCAGTGTTTCCACTGCTAACTTCTATAATATTTGGATTTTTTTTACCCCAAGTTTTAGGGGGAGGTAATTCACTTATAATGTCTCTAGCCAATACCTCATTTACTATAAAGTTTATTTTAGTTTTAATTATTGTAAAGTTCTTATTTACTATGCTGTGCTATGGCTCGGGAACACCAGGAGGGATTTTTCTTCCAGTACTTACTATAGGAGCACTAATTGGATATGGGTATGGAAGTTTGCTTATTAATATATTAAATATTAATACAAACTATATAAATAATTTTGTAATTCTAGGAATGGCAGGATATTTTACGGCAGTTGTGAGATCTCCAATTACAGGTACTATATTGATCACAGAGATGACAGGAGGATTTAATAATTTTCTTCCATTAAGTATTGTATCTATAGTGGCCTATTTAGTTGCAGATGTATTAGGTTCAAAACCTATCTATGATTCACTGCTTGAAAGATTTTTAATTAATAATACAGATTCAAAGGTTCAAAATACCAAATCCAAATTCATTTTAGAAGTTCCAGTCTGCATGGGATGTTATTTGGATGGAAAAGAGATAAAAAATATAATATGGCCTGAATATTGTTTAATAACAGAAATCAGAAGAGGATGTGAAATCATAATACCAAAGGGGAATACTGTTATTTGTGCAGGAGATTATATTACCATACTCACAAATGAAAAGGATGCAGGTAAATTAAATGATATTTTAACTGAAATGTGTAAGAGTATAGAGCAGATTTAACATATTAAAGTAAAGATCTTTTATTAATTATCTAAATAATATATACTATATACTTATAGGCTCAACTATATTTAAAAGATATTTTTAGTTGAAATTTTATGGTATTTAGGAGGATAAATATGGGTAAGTTAGGTAAAAAGATTGGATTTATTGGCACAGGACAAATGGGAGAAGCTATACTCAAGGGACTTTTAACAACGGAATTATTTGAACCGGATGATATTTATGTTATGGATGTTTTAGATTCCAGACTTCAATATTTGAAAGAAAATTTTGGAATAGCTCATTTAAGTAGTGATAGAAGTACAGCCTATAATTATATAGTTGATAATTGTGATATTGTGGTTTTAAGTATTAAGCCTCAGGTTCTAAAAGATGTCGTGGAATGTATAAAGAGTTGTAATTGGGATAAAGAAAAACATACGGTAATTTCAATTATAGGAGGCATAAATACTTCACTTATAGAAAAGCATTTACCTGAAATACCAGTGGTTAGAGTTATGCCAAACACTCCTATGTTAGTTAATATAGGCGCTTCAGGAGTAGCACCAGGAAAAAATGCGTCTAAAGAACATGCTAAATTGGTATATGGTATGTTTGAAGCCTTGGGAGTAAGCTATTTAGTGGAGGAAAAATATATTGATTCCATAACAGCTATAAGTGGATGTGGACCTGCTTATGTGTATATGATGATTGAAGCTATGGCAGATGGGGGGGTAGAACTTGGACTTCCACGTGAAATGGCTCAAACTTTAGCAGCACAGACAGTTATGGGAGGAGCTAAGATGATATTAGATACAGGTGAACATCCAGGTAAATTAAAGGATAAGGTGTGTTCTCCTGGAGGTTCCACTATTGCAGGGGTAAGGGCATTGGAACGGGGTGCTTTTAGAGGAACTATTATGAATGCTATTGAAGCAGGAAAAGTTCGCATGGAGGAAGTCGGAAAAAAGGAAGAAAATAATAAATAATTTTTAAAAATCATATATAAAAGTTATAATGTTTATAGGAGATTCAAAATGAGCATAGAGGAAAAGATAGATAATAGAGAAGAGTGTTTATTAAATGCAAAAAAAATTGTAATAAAGGTAGGCACATCTACACTTATAAATGAAGATGGAGTTGTAGATTTTCACAGAATAAAGAATATTGTAGAGGAAATATGTTATTTGCAAAATCAGGGAAAAAATATGGTTTTAGTGACTTCTGGGGCTATTGGAGTGGGAGTTTTAAAAATGGGTCTTGAAAGAAAACCTAAGAATATTTGTGAGAAGCAGGCTGCTGCAGCTATTGGTCAGGGAATACTTCTTAGAATATATGAAAAGGAATTTGCAGTATATGAAAAAATAATTGCCCAGCTCCTTCTTACTAAAAATGATCTAGAGGATAGAGATAAGTGCATTCATGCTCAAAATACTTTTAATGAGCTTTTAAGGAGGGAAGTAATACCTATCATAAATGAAAATGATGCAGTGGCAGTAGAAGAAATAAAATTTGGAGATAATGATACATTATCTGCTTTAATTGCAAAAACTATAGGAGCAGATTTACTTATACTGCTTTCAGATATTGATGGACTTTATAGTTCTGACCCTAGAATAGATGAAAATGCCAATATGATAAGTTATGTGGATACTATTACAGAGGATATTGAAGGCTGCGGCAGTGATTCTATGGGGGACTTGGGGACTGGCGGTATGTGTACAAAAATTAAAGCTGCAAAGATAGCTTTATCTTCAGGTGTATCTATGGTTATAGCAAATGGGTCTAAGGATAATATTATAAAGGACATAGTATCCTGTAAAAAGGTAGGAACTCTCTTTGCTGCAAGTAAATGATATATGGAAAAGGAAAGGAGGTTTAGTAGAAACCTGTTGTTTCTACTAAAAAATGAATGGATATATATGATTGTATTTTAGAAAAAGCTAAAAATGCTAACAGGGCAGCAAGAACGCTATCAAATATGAGTACAGATATAAAAAATGCGGCTCTTATAAAAATGGCAGAAGAACTTAATAAAAATAAGGATGACATTTTAAAGGCCAATATGTTGGATTTAGAAGATGCTAAGAGCAGTGGAAAAAATGATGCTTTCATAGATAGACTTACCTTAAATGAAAATAGGATAGAATCTATGGCTTCAGGACTTATGAAAGTTGCTTCTCTTCCTGATCCTATAGGCGAGGTTACAAGAATGTGGAAAAAATCCAATGAATTAAATATTGGAAGAGTGCGAGTACCTCTTGGAACTATAGGTATAATTTACGAGGCTAGACCAAATGTTACAGTGGATGCAGCGGCACTATGTGTTAAAAGCGGTAATTCAGTTATATTAAAAGGAGGAAAAGAAGCTATTAATTCTAATTTGGCTATATATAATGCAATAAATAAGGGGGCCATTGAAGCGGGACTTCCTGCAGGAACCATAGAATTTATTAATATGACTGAAAGAAAAGCAGTAGAAGTATTGATGAAATTAAACGAATATGTAGATGTTTTAATACCAAGAGGGGGAAGTGGACTTATAAAGTCTGTTGTAGAGAACTCTACTGTACCTGTAATTGAAACGGGAATAGGAAATTGTCATGTTTATGTAGATAGCAGTGCAGATTTAACTATGGCGGAAAATATAGTGATAAATGCAAAGACACAGAGACCTGGAGTTTGTAATGCTATGGAAACGTTGCTTGTCCACGAAGCTGTAGCAGAAAAACTCATACCCCATCTAACTGAAACTTTAAGTAAGATGGGTGTTGAAATAAGAGGATGTTTAAAAACTAAAAGACTTATTCCAGATATAAGGCTTGCTACTGCAGAAGATTATGCACAGGAATTTTTAGATTTAATCCTAGCTGTGAAAGTAGTTAGTTCTTTGGATGAAGCTTTAGATCATATTTATAAGTATGGAACAAAACATTCAGAAGCTATAATAACTAATGATTATACTTCATCTCAGAGATTTTTAAGAGAAGTTGATGCAGCAGCAGTATATGTAAATGCATCTACCAGATTTACAGATGGTGAAGAATTTGGCTTTGGCGCAGAAATAGGAATAAGCACTCAAAAGCTTCATGCCAGAGGACCTATGGGATTAAATGAATTGACTACTATAAAGTATATAGTATATGGAGAAGGACAGATAAGAGAGTAAATTACAATATTTATAAAATTAGACTTCCAAGACAGTTTTTCTGTCTGGAAGTTTAATTTATATTTGTTTTGTATAATTTCAACCTAAACCAGTAATATATTAACAGATAATCTATGATATGATGGTGTATGGTGTATTATTATATTTAAATAATTTGTTTTATCCGAAGTAAATACATAATTAAATATGGAGGTATGTTTATGTGGTTTATAGAACTTAGGAGTGATACAGCAACAGAGCCTACTCAAGCTATGAGAGATGCTATGTATAAGGCAGAAGTGGGAGATGACGTATATGGAGATGATCCTACTGTGGTGGAATTGGAAAAATATGCGGCAAAACTTATGGGGAAAGAGGCGGCACTATTTGTACCAAGTGGTACCTTCGGAAATCAACTGGCGTTGTTTACTCATTGCAGGAGAGGAACAGAAGTAATACTTGGAGAGGATAGCCATATTGTGGTTCACGAAGTGGGTGCTCCAGCTGTTATAGCAGGAGTGCAGCTTAGAACATTGAAGACTAAAGGCGGTGAAATGGATATTTATGAAGTAAGAGACGCAATACGATGTAAAGAAGATATACATTATCCTGAGACAAGCCTTATATGTATGGAAAATGCCTATTCTGATGGAAGAGTACTTTCACTAAAAAATATGAATGAAGTTTTTAATGAAGCAAAAAAATATAATTTACCAGTACATCTTGACGGTGCCAGAATATTTAATGCAGCAGCATATTTAGAAGTAGATGTAAAGGATATAACTAAATATTGTGATTCAGTTATGTTCTGTCTATCTAAAGGATTATGTGCTCCAGTGGGCTCTATATTAGCAGGCTCCAAATATTTTATTCAAAGGGCTAAAAAAGGAAGAAAGCTTATGGGTGGAGGAATGAGACAAGCAGGATTTTTAGCTGCAGCTGGTATTGTAGCATTAAAGCATATGTCTGGGAGATTAAGAGAAGATTATGAAAATGCATTATTCTTAGGAAAAGAACTTTCAAAAATACCAGGCATTAAGGTTAATTTAGAAGATATACATATAAATATGGTTTTTTTTGATATGTCTGAAACAGGATATGATAGTAGTAAGCTAGTGGAGGAATTTTATAAAAAAGGAATTAAAATAAATCCTGAAGAAAATGGGAAAATGAGATTTGTAACCAATTACTGGGTAAGTAAAGAAGATATACCCTATGTGGTAAAAACCTTAAAAGAAATAATTTTATGATATAAAAGGCTGTAAATTTTTACGGCCTTTTAATATTTTTATGAAAGTTAGTTTAAATTTGATTTTTTAAGCTGAATTTTTAACTGAAATTTAATGAAAAGTTGCTTTTGGTAAATATCTTTTTTGATATGATGATCTTAAATTTAAAACCTTATGTAAAACTACATACAGAACTGATTACGCCAGAAATTATATTAAAATTTTTGACAATATCAATTTACTTTGAGGAGGGAAAATATGGATAATAAAGGGAGCATCTTAAAATCCGCCATAGGTATGAAGCTTATTCTTATACTTATAGTTTTAACTGTAATACCAATTACACTTCTTGGCTTAATCTCATATCAAAAGGCCCAAAATATAATGGCAAAGAGATTTCAAGTAACTACAGAACAAACTATTTCAGAGGTAAATAGAGGTATGGATAAATACTTTGATAAATTTAAAGAAGAATTAGATATATTATCTGTCAATGTGGATCTTACAGAACTGCATATAAATCCAGGAAATGAACCTTTCTTAAATAGTTTACTTAAGGATTTCGAAGAAAATAATGACGATAATAGATTTATTTATTATGGTACCAGCACTAAACGTATGTATGAATGGCCCTATGAGGAATTAGGAAAAGAATATGATCCCACAGTAAGACCTTGGTATAAAGAGGCTGTGAAAAATAAAGGTAATATTGTGGTAACTAACTTTTATAAGGATGCTGCAACTAATACGTCTATTGTAACTATTGCAAAAACTGTGGAATACAACGGAGAAATAGTTGGAGTTATTGCAATGGATATAGATATGGATAAATTAGCTGAACAGCTTTCTAATATAAAACTTGGTAAAGAAGGCTATGTATTTATTGTAGATAAAGAAGGAATTATTCTTACTCATCCAGATAAAACCAAAATCAATAAAGATGATGCCAGAAAAATGAGTTATTGGAAAAATGTAAGTGCTAACGATAAAGGATTTAATGATTATATTTATAATGGACAAAAAAAATATAATGTTTTTGTAACAAACAAAGCAAGTGGATGGAAAATACTTGGGGCAATACAACAGGATGAGCTTAAAAATGATATAGATATAATTAGAAATGCAATAATTATTTTTGGAGTTATATCAGGCATAGTTTCCATTATTATCGCACTCTTATTAAGTAAATGGATAAGCAATAATATAATTGTTTTGAGAAATGCCTTTAAAAAGGCTGCATCTGGAGATTTAACATCAAAAATAAGTAATAAATCTAAAGATGAATTTGGGCAACTTGCAAATGGATTTAACGGTATGATTGATGAAATTTCCATGCTTGTTAATAAATTAAAAGAATCTGCATCTGTCATTGAAAGGACTTCAGAGTCAATCATAACAAGCAGTGGACAGACAAGTCAAGCTGTTAATGAAGTTGCAACGGCAATAGATGGAGTATCGGTAGGAGCAGTGACGCAAAGTAGGGACATTGAAAATGCAGTATGTGAAATTGAAAGCTTAGGTACGGAAATATATAATGTAGTTAAAGTGATGCAGAATATAGAAGAAGATTCAAAAAACGCAAAGGATATCAGCAGCGAAGGTCTCAACACTTTAGAAGTATTGATGGATAAATCAAATAATGTTAGAAAAACGACCCTTCAGGTATCAGATATAGTAACTGATATGAGTAATTATATATCAAAAATAGAGATAATAACCAAAACAATTAATGGTATTGCAGAGCAAACAAATCTACTGGCACTTAATGCGGCTATTGAGGCAGCTAGAGCTGGGGAATCTGGTAGAGGTTTTGCAGTTGTAGCAGATGAGGTTAGAAAGCTTGCTGAACAATCCTCAAAATCTACTGAAGAAATTAAAGTGTTGATAGAAAATATAAGTTTAATAACAAATACTGCAGTGAAATCAATGCAAGGTACAACTGATATAGTTAATGAACAAAATAGAGCAGCTGAAGATACTAAAAACATTTTTAATAACATAATAACTACTGTACAGGAACTAACGAATAGAATAGATGTTATAAACAGTTTAATAAATAAAACCAATAAAAGTAAAGATAGGATAATTGGAACAATGCAGAGTATATCTACAGTTTCAGAAGAATCAGCTTCAAGCACAGAACAGGTGTCGGCTTCTACTGAAGAAATAACTGCAGTAATGGGTGAATTTACTGGCTATGCAAATAACCTTAATGAATTATCCTTAAAATTTAAAAATGATATTGATAGGTTTATAGTGAATTAAAGGAAAATATAACTAAATAAATTTTCATATTTAAGTAGAAGTTTATATTAGTTGTTTAGTCAACTGATAAAGTTGAACTTGTAAAAAGTGGCTCTACCAATTGAGGTGGTGGGCTACCTTTTTATTTTATCCATAATTTTTTGACAAACCACTTATTTAGTGATTTTTGTATAATTTTAACCTAAACTAGTAATATATCAACGGAAAATTTATAATATGATGGTTTATGGTGTATTATTATATTTAAATAATTTATTTTATCCTAATATTTTATTTAAAGAGCTAGAAAAAGAAGAAAGTTTATGGGTGGAATAATTTTATAAAAAAGGAATTAAAATAAATCCTTGAGAAAATGAAGAAATGACACTTTAAATATTGATGCGAGGTATTGTTTTATGAAAGGTAAATTTTTATGGATAACACTTATAATATTTATAATATTGGTTATGTTTAATATTTCATTATATAGTAAAGAGAAAATGGTAACGAAGGGTATAAATGCATATATAAAAGCCTGGGAAAAAAGTGATTATAAACTGATGTATAGTAAAATAGATAAGGAAAGTAAAGATGATATTAAAGATGAGGATTTTATAAATCGATATAGTAATATTTATAATGGAATAGGAGTAAAGAACATAGATGTAAGCATTGATACAAGTGAGAATATAAAGTATGAAGATGGAAATGCTCTGGTTCCGATTAAGGTGAATATGGATACAATTGCAGGAAAATTAAATTTTGCAAATACTATAACTTTAGAGAAAGAAAACAGCAGTGGAAAAACTGATTGGAAAGTAGTATGGAGTGCCAAAGCCATATTTCCAGATTTAAGTCAGGGGGATAAGGTTAGAATAGATACGGTGGAAGGAAAAAGAGGTAGTATTAAAGACAGAAATGACAATATTATAGCAGAAGATGGATATGTGTCACAAGTTGGCATTGTTCCAGGAGACCTTGGAGAAAACGGAGAAACTTCTAAAAAAGACATAGCAGGTATTTTAGGAATTTCAGAGGAGGATATAAATAAAAAGTTATCAGCTTCTTATGTAAGGTCTTATATGTTTGTACCTATAAAAGTTATACCAGCAGATGATGAAAGGTTAAATATACTTAAAGAAATTCCGGGGATATCCATAACGGATAAAAAGGCAAGAATATATCCATTGAAAAATGCGGCAGCTCATTTATCAGGATATGTACAGACTGTAACTGAAGAGGATATAAAAGCAAATAAAAATTATAATTTAGGAGATGTAATAGGGAAAACTGGCCTGGAAAAGATATATGAAAGTACTTTAAGGGCACAAAACGGCTATGAAATTTATATTGTAGATAAAAACAATAATAAGAAAAAGGTACTCATTAAACGTGAGGTACATAATGGGAAAGATATTAAACTTACCATAGATTCTAAAATTCAGAGTTTACTTTATGATAAATTAAAAAATGATGCAGCTATGGCGGTGAGTATGAACCCTAAGACTGGTGAAGTTCTGTCTCTTGTAAGCACTCCTTCTTTTGATCCTAATGATTTTGTAATGGGAATGTCTGAAGATATGTGGAATAGTTTAAATGGGGACAGCAGGCGACCTTTTTATAATCGATTTCAAAGCAATGTGGTGCCAGGCTCTGTTTTTAAACCTGTAACCGCAGCTATAGCTTTAAAAAGTAAAAAATTGGATTCTAAAGTATCCAAAAATATTACAGGGCTTAAATGGCAAAAAGACAGCAGCTGGGGATCATATTATGTTACTAGGGTTAAGGATTATGGCCAGCCAAGTAATCTTTTAAATGCCCTTATCTATTCTGATAATATATATTTTGCACAAACTGCACTTGATATTGGAAAGGATATTATGGAAACTGAACTTAAAAATTTTGGGCTTGGAGAAAAGATGCCTTTTGAATATGGTCTGTCAAAATCACAGTTATCATCAGACGGAAATATACAGAATAATATACAATTGGCAGATAGCGGATATGGTCAAGGAGAAATATTGCTAAATCCTGTACATCTTATGGCCATTTATGATTCTTTTGTAAATGAAGGAAGCATTGTAAAGCCATATCTTTTATATAGAAGTGATGAGAAAGTAGATATATGGAAGAAAAATGTATATTCAAAAGAAGTGGCAGATATTATTTTGAAGGGTTTGATACAGGTAGTTTCAAATCCCTCTGGAACTGGACATGAAGCATATATATCTGGAGTAACTTTAGCGGGCAAAACAGGTACTGCGGAGATAAAAAATTCACAGCAAGATAACACGGGTACGGAAGTGGGATGGTTTGCTGCAGTAGATGTAGACAATCCAGATTTTCTTGTGGTGGCCATGGTGGAAAATGCTAAGGATAAAGGTGGAAGCCATTATGTAGTCCCAATAGTAAAAGAAGTTTTTCAGGAAAAATAAATGGAGGGAATAGAAATATGTTAGATGTTAAAAAAATATTGGAAATGGAAAAAGAAGTTAAAGGGAAAAATTTAGATTTAAAAGATCTTAAAAAGGAAAATACTGCATTAGTGATAGTAGATATGGTTAATGGTTTTGTACATGAAGGACTTTTAGCTTCACCTAGAATTAAAAACATAATAAAAAATATAGCTGATTTAAATAATAACACTTTAGGATATAAAAAAGTATTTTTTTTAGATGAACATGGAGAGGATTCGGTAGAATATAAAACTCACGGAATTCACTGTAGAAAGGGAACAACAGAATGCGAACTTATACCAGAATTAAAGGAGAATTTAAAAGATTATAACAACATAGCCATGATACCCAAAAATAGTACTAATGGTTTTCATGCGCCTCTATTTAAGAATTGGTTGAGTGAAAATGAAAGTACCATTGAAAATTATATAGTAGTGGGCTGTGAGTCAGATATTTGTGTGATAAATTTTGTAATTACATTAAAAACTTATTTTAATGAGAAAAATATGGATAAAAGAATAATAATTCCTGCAAATTCTGTGGAGACCTATGATTTAGAGAGTCATGACGGAGAGCTAATGAAGATCATATCCTTATACAATATGCAGATGAATGGTATGGAGATAGTAGACAGCATAATTATTTAATAAATTTAATTTAAGTAAACAATAAGCCTATTGGCCTTTCACCTGACTTATTGTTTATTATAAGTGAATAATTGTAAACAAAATTTTAAATTTTATTGTTAAATATGTGGAAGAAGATAGCCAATAATGGTATAATTATTATACTGTAGAAAGAACTTAATTACTAATTATTGAATTTTAGTTAATAAAGTTCTAATATTTAATCATATGATTTTGCTTTGAAAGGAACTGCTTATGGATAGAGAAAAAGAGTATAAAATTATAACGGATTTTACAGTGATAGTAAAACTTATGAAAAAGAAGTTATTTTGTATGAACAGAGAAAATATTTCAAATTTAGGAATATCATCTCTTATTATATTAAATGAGGTTGAAAAGGATGTACCTAAGACTTTAAAGGAAATAACTGAAAAGTCAGGATTACCTAATAGTACAGCCTCTGTAATTATAGATAAGCTATCCCAAAAGGGTTTTGTACATAGAAAGAGAGATATAAATGATAGAAGAAAAATATTAATATATTTAACAGAAGAAGGACGTAGATTGCTGGATAATTTAAACAATAAGGGATTATCCTATTGTATACAGATATTGAAATCTGCCAGTGACGAAGAAATAGACATAATTTCAAGAGGGTTGAGGATTTTAAAAGAAATAATGGAAAAAGATATTGTTTAGAGATGCTGTGAACTCTATTAAAACAATAAAGGGGGATACTCAGTGAATATAAGAAAGATTGGGTGTTTGCTTTTAGCTATTTTATGTTTAAACTTCGGGATTTTAAATCAGGCTGAAGCTGCAATTACACCAGAACGTATAGGTGGTTTTACCAGATATGACACTTCTGTTTTAATCTGCAAAAATGGGTGGCAGGAAAGTTCAGATTATGCAGTGGTAGTTAGTGGACAAGATTTCCAGGATGCATTGTGTGCGGTGCCTCTTGCTAAAAAATATAATGCACCTATTTTATTAACTTCAAAAGATAAATTGGATAATCCCGTGCAGTGGATTAATTTAAATAAAGAACTTTATAGATTGAAGGTAAAAAAGATATTCTTAATAGGAGGAGAAAATTCCATATCCTCTGATATAGAGCATGAATTTATAGATAGGGGAATTGAAATTACAAGAATAGATGGAAAAGATAAATATGATACTTCCTTTAAAATAGCTGAAATAGTGGGCGTGGAAAATGGAATAGTAATGGTAAATGAAAAAAATTATTCAGATTCTATTACAATTTCCTCTATTGCGGCTTCTAAGGGAATGCCTCTAATATTAGTACCTAAGACCATTGACAGCGATTTCCAAAAAAACATTGAAAATATTAATAAATATATACCTAAAGTTTATGTAGTGGGAGACAGTAATTTAATAAGTGATGATATTATCAATAAATTTAATAATGTAGATAGAATTTTAGGAAAAGATGAATATGAGATAAGTGTAAATGTACTTGAAAAGTTTCAAAATGATATAAATTACGATACAGTTTATCTGGCAAATGAAGATGATTTATCAGACGGATTATTAGGTTCTGCCATGGCAGCTTTAACTTCATCTCCTATCATATTGATAAAAGATAGGTATGATAGCAGAATTCAAGATTACCTGAGAAATAAACTGGATTTAATAAGAAAAATAAATGTCTTAGGTGGACAAGGGGTTATAAGTGACTCCACTCTGGAAAGTATATTGCTCATATCTAAAAATGAAATTATAAATGATAGTATAGTAAATACTTCTATGAATGAAGGAGAAGTAAATTCTATAGGAAAGGGTATTGAACATTCAGATTATAACCAGCTAGATGAATCAACTAAAACAGTTCAGGAAGAAAGTAAATATATAATTTCACTTATAAATAATTCTAAAATAGACTTAAGTGCTAAGATTAGTGACCATGAAGAGAAAGCTTTAGGAAGTATGCAAAAAGATGTTACAATACAAGTTGCAGGTATGAATATACAGACTACGGGTTGGCTGGTTATAGATAATACAGGGATTAGGGAAGTTGTGAAGATACCGGATATATTAAGACCTTACCTTCCAAAAGAAGTTCAAGAAAAACAATATATAATTATGGATCCTTTAGCTATAATAAGTAATGGTGACAATAGCAGTTCGGATTTTAGAGATATGGCGAATTTTGAAGACAATTTCCAGCCTCAATTTGAAAGCTTTTTAAAAAAATATTCAGAAGGTTGGAATTCAGGATTTGATTTTATAACCTATAAAGGGTTAATGAGAATGGATACTGAAGAAGGACCAAAGTATGCTAAAACTTATAATTTAAAACTTACAGATGTTACTTTTAAATCAATATTGGACTATACCCAAAAAAATTTTATTCAGGATAAAGATTTTATAAGTTTTGTAAAACAATTATTAATTACATTTATAGACCTTTCTAAGGATGGAAATAAAGATTTACAAAAAAAACAGTTGGAGAATATCTTTGCTATTATGAGCTCACACCCGGAAACAGCTCTAAGCAATATGAAAAATTTTATGGATGCAGTAAAAAATGTAAATATAATTGGAGATAATGGGGTGGACATAACTTATAATATATGTGATGGATATATTGTAGGGGAAAATGGTACTGTAGATTTAAATACGAGCATTGGTAAAATTATATCAGTTATGAATAGCGTAAGTGAAAAGGGAGAAAAAATAACAGTAGACAATATAAAAAGTGCTTTGGATTTAGGATTTAACTTTAGTGTGGAAAGTTATAATAGAAACAAAAGTGTAGAAATAAATTTACCCGAAGTTACCAAAACTAATTCTATAGACTATAATGAAATTGTAAAGATCAACAATAATAAAAAGAAATAGTTAACAATTTCCATTGAATTTGGGAATCACTTCATTTGGAAATGCCTGAAAGAAAGGATGTGCAGCTCAATATTATAAACTTTATATTGAATGTATATCCTTTTTTATATAGTATTTCTGAAAAATAGTATATATCTTTTTTAAAGAAGTGTATAATTTAATTTAAAATTAGGAGGAATATATATGAAAATCAAATCTAAATTTGGGGCCACAAGTTCAGCTGAAAAATTAAAACTAAATTTTAATATTAGAAATATTTTTATAATATTTTCATTAATATTTTTTATATTTGGTTCTACAGCTAAAGTACATGGTGAAGATTTCCAGACCTTAAACGAAATCAGGAATATAATTAAAAATAATTATATTAAAGATGTATCTGACAGTGTATTAAACAAATCTACCATAGATGAAATATTAACGGGATTGGGTGATCCTTATAGTCAATATTTTTCAGCGGAGGAAGAAGAAGATTTTCTAAATGAGATAGATAACAAAGTGTGTGGAATAGGCATAGAAATGAGTAAAGTTTCTACAGGGGCTCAGATAGTTTCTGTGATTAAGGGCTCTCCTGCAGAAGCTGCAGGATTAAAAGAAGGGGACATTATAACTTCTGTGGATTCAAATTCAATTAGTGATTTGAGTATAGATGAAATAGGAAAATGCATACGTGGTGAAGAAGGTACTAAAGTAAATCTTGTAGTGCAGAGAGAAAATGAAATATTAAATTTTAATGTACAAAGGGCAGAACTGCAGTTATCCACAGTAGAGGGTATTATGTTGGATAATAGTACAGCATATATTTACATATCATCTTTTGGAGAAAATACCTCTCAAAAATTAGATGAGATATTAGAAGAACTTAGTCTAAAAAGTCCAGAAAGCTATATAATAGATCTAAGGGATAATGGAGGAGGATATATGTATTCTGCGGTAGATATAGCAGGGAATTTTATAGGAAATAATTTGGCTCTAATAGTTGAGGACAAGCATAAGAACAAAATGGGATATTTAACAGGGGGACATAAAATTGTAATAGATAAACCAGTTATATTTTTGACTAATGGAAATACGGCTAGCGCCTCTGAGATATTGGCTGCTGCAGTTAAGGATTATAAAAAAGCATTTTTTATAGGTAATGTTACCTATGGGAAAGGAGTAGCACAACAAATATTTGGGCTTTCCAATGGAAGTGCGTTAAAATTGACTACAGAAGAATTTTATTCCCCTCTTGGCAATATAATACAAAAAGTAGGAGTGAAACCTGACCTAGATACAGGTGATTTAGATGCTTTAAAAGTAGCGCAATTATTATCAGGAAAATGTAGAAATAGTACAGACAAGACTGGATTTTTAAAGATTACATTAAATGAAAGAGAATTTAATATAGATTTAAATATGGCTAAAAGTGAAGAATATTGGACAACTTTTAAATATATAATAGAACATGTATCAAAATCTAAAGTTTATATAGGAACTAAAAATGGTTGGACAAATGTTCCAAATGATTACTTTAATAACATATATAAATTTTTCTATTCTAATTATAAGTTATTGGATACTTTAAATAAGGTACCAGAGGATAAGTCATTTACCGTGACTTTTAACAAAGAAATAAATTTTGATTTAAGTAATAATATAACCATGGAGATTATAAACAGTAACACAGGTAAGAGAATAGATTTTGATATAGACATTTTAAAGGACAATAAGGCTGTTCTTACCCCTAAAGAAAAATTAGATAAAGGACAAACTTATTATATAAAAGTTAAAAATGTCATAAAGCCTGTTGTTGTAAAAAAATAGAGAGGTAAAAATATGGAAACTACTCATCAGGTTCTTTCATTAAGCTATACAGTAGTTAGAAAAAATAAAAAAAATATAAGTATCAAAATCGATGAAAAGGGAAAAGTAATTATAAATGCTCCCTACCACATAAGTTATAAGTCCATAGAGGAAGTTGTGAAAAATAAGATGCCCTGGATATTGAAAAATGTCAATATAGTAAAAGAAAGAATGGGAAATGTAAAATTCAGGGATACAAAGCAGGGAAAAAAGATCCTATGGCTTGGTAAACATCTAAAACTTGAAAGATATATAGTGGATACGCGAAAATGGTATATTAAAATTTTTAAAAATAATTTCGTAATTTATGGGAGCAAAACTTTGTTAGAAGATGAAGAAAGTATTAGAGATGTTATATATAAATTTTATAGGGAAAAAGCTAAATTGATTTTTAAGCATAAAGTAGATGTATACAGTAAGAAACTGAATGTATGTCCTAGAAATATAACTGTTAGATGTCAAAAAACCCTATGGGGAAGCTGCTATTCAAATGGAAATATAAATCTTAACTGCAGGCTTTTAATGGCACCTATTCAGATAATAGAATACATAATTGTACATGAATTATGTCATTTAGTGTACATGAATCATTCTAAAGATTATTGGAAGCTGGTAGAATGTGAAATACCTGATTATGTAAATCGAAGAGAGTGGCTTAAAAATAATGGATATATGCTTGTTTTTCCTATGAGATTTAAAGGAGGAATATATATATAAATAATCCATATATATACATATAGTAAGATAGTATTATTTGTCCAAATGCGGTAATTAGCTGATGTTTTCATCTTTTTCAAAGTGGGAGATAAGCAGGTCTACGTGTCTGGATAAGTTCTTCTTA
Source organism: Clostridium kluyveri DSM 555 (assembly GCF_000016505.1). Taxonomy (NCBI): domain Bacteria; kingdom Bacillati; phylum Bacillota; class Clostridia; order Eubacteriales; family Clostridiaceae; genus Clostridium; species Clostridium kluyveri. The sequence continues at coordinate 2,797,218 of NC_009706.1, read as the reverse complement.
GGTTCATGAAGAAAAGCAGTTCTCATAGGTAAACTTCATCTGAACCTCTGAATCACTTGATAATTCGAATGTGAGAGGAAAGGTAATATGACATTTCGATCCTTATTTTTAATTGCTCTGGCACTTTCTTTGGATGCTTTTAGTGTTGCTATATCTGTAGGCTTAAACAATGCGATAAAAAGAAATAAAAAAATTCAATTTGTAATATCTTTTGCATTTTTTCAGTTTTTCTTTGCTATGCTGGGTTCTTATGGAGGTTTTTTATTCAATAAGTATGTTGCCTCTATTCCTGAGATAGTTGGAGGAGCAGTAGTATCAATTGTAGGCATACTTATGCTTAAGGAGGGCTTTGAAAGTAAAAAACAGCATACACTTGTAAAGCCTGGAATGGTTATTATACTTGGAATTTCTGTAAGTATTGATGCTTTAGTAATTGGATTTACTACTTTAAACAATATGAGAAATACTTTAGATATACTATATCATACTTTATTTATAGGTATGGTAACTCTTATATTGACTTCTTGTGCTTTTATTGTCTCAAGGTATCTTAGAAAAATACATGCTGTAAGCAAGTATGCAGATTATATAGGAGGTATAATACTTATTATATTTGGTATCAAAATGATGCTTTTTTAAGTGAAATTTGGGGTGGTTTTATGGATATAGAGAAATACTTGAGAAAATATGGAATAAAAGTTACACAGGCTAGGTTAAATATTTTAGATATATTATATAAGAGTGAAAGTGCAATAAATGTAGAAGATTTATTTCAAGAGTATAAAAAGAAAAATATAAATGTAGATTTATCTACAATTTATAGAACTTTAGAGTTATTTGAAAATAAAAAAATTATAAGAAAGTTTGACTTAGATAAGGGAAGGTACAGCTATGCTGTAATAAGAAAAAACCATAAGCACATATTACAATGTAAGGTATGTGAAAAACAGGTAGAGATAGATTGTCCCATGCAGCAAATAGAAGAAATAATAAAGAGTAAAACAGATTTTGTACTTGTAGATGAGGAACTGGATTTTAAAATAAGTGGCATATGTAAAGATTGCAGAAACAAGCAGCTAAAACCATAATACAGAAAGATTATTGTAAAGTCACTTCATTTGAATATACCTTTTTTACTTTCCAGCTGCCATTATTGTTTTTTTCCAAAAATACAGTATATTCTACTTTATGGTGAGGTGTCTTACTTGATATACCTTTAACTGTCATAAAAGCATCTTTACCATTTGAAAAGGACAGAGTTATATCTTCCATGTTGTATATTTTATATTTGTTAAAAATTCCTGTAGTAAAATAGTTTTCAACTGCATAGTTGATATCCGTACATTTTTTTGATACATATATATTCCTTATTATTACAATAGTTAATAAAATAACTATTATGGAAAATACAAATTTTTTCATGAGGTTCCTCCATAATAATATAAAAATATTCTTTATAATTATAATAACCAATTTCTATTTGTAAGTAAATAGAAATTTTAACATTTTTAGTTTTAAATCATGAATTGATCATGTGGAATTAATTTGTAGTAAGTTAACTAAAATGTTTTAATTTATATCTTAAATATGATATGCTTAGAAAGGAAATTGAATATATCAAATTTTATTGAGGTGAAGCAATGAGACTAGAGTTCATAAATAGAGTTAAAGAAAAAGATGTGCTTGGAAAAAGCATATTGACATGTGATGGACAAGTTTTATTAAAGACAGGAGTAGAATTGACAAATAATTATATAAATAAATTAAAAGAATTAGGTGTATTCTATTTGTATGTAGAAGATGAGAGATTGGAAGATGTGAATATAGAAGATGAAAAGTTATTGGAATTAAAGCAAGAGTCAATGAAAAGTATGTCAAATATAATGAGTAATTTGTATAATTGTAATGAAAAGGGATTGAGAAAATCCCTTGTAGGTATAGAAGATATGGTAAACTATATAATTGAACTTGGCGATGTAAATAAGAGCCTTTATGACATACAGACTTACGATAACTATACCTTTATTCACTCAATAGATACTTGTATTATGGCTTCTTTTTTAGGTGTTTCAACAGGATATGATAAATGGCAATTGAGAGAAATTGGCATAGGTGCTTCTTTGCATGATATAGGAAAAACAAAGATTCCTTTAGAAATATTGAATAAACAAACTAAACTTACAGATGAAGAATTTAACGAGATAAAGAATCATCCTTTGTATGGGTCTAAAATTCTTAAAAAAAATGTTATAATTTCAGATGCTGTAATAAAAATAGTCGAACAGCACCATGAGAGAATAGATGGCAGGGGATATCCTTATGGGCTTGAAGGTAAGCAAATAACGAATTACGCAAAATTAGTCTGTATATGTGATGTATATGATGCAGTAAGCAACGATAGATGCTACAGGAAAAAATTTAGTCCAAATGACGCTTATGAACTTATACTTTCAGGAAGTGGCAGTAATTTTGATCAGGATTTAGTGTGTAATTTTAAAAATACTTTTGCCATATATCCTCTGGGATGTGGAGTTAAATTATCGAATAAAATTGAAGGCTATGTTGTAAGGCAAAATAAAGGATTTCCAGATAGACCAATAATAAGAGTGCTTTGTGATGGGGATACAGGGAAACTTATACCAGCTTACGAGTTGGACTTGTTACGGATGCCCAATGTGGTTATAACTGGATTGATTTGATAAAAGCCGAATAAAAATTTTTATATAGTATAAATTAGATATATATCATTTTATGCTTTTAGGGAGAAAAAAATGAATTCGTATATTGATAATTTAATAGAAATATTGTATAAGGTCTATAATTTTAAAATTATAGAAATAAAAAAGAGCCAGGGGTTATACAGTAAATGGGTATTATGGAGGGAAGAAAATAACATTATAAGAGTTGTATTTTTTCCTCGGATTGAGAATATAAATGTAGAATTTATTATTTCAGATTTGAAAAAGTTATTTCAAAATAAAAGGTTAAAGTTTACACAAGTAATTATGGATAAAGAAGCTAGTTTATCTGCGGAATACATAGATAATTATCAGTTAGATTATGAAATACATAGACAGTTTGAATTGATTTTGATAAATCCTGATTTAAATCAATTAGTATATTATACAGAAGGAACAAGAGAACTAGCCAATCAAATATTACAAGGGCTAATTCATATAAGGAATTCTGAAAATATCTCCAGTAAAAAAGGAATAAAAGAGGTAGTTGTCACCTATGTGATTATAGCACTAAATGTATTGGTGTATATAGTAACTTCATATTTGTCTGGCAGCATAATGGATAGTAATGTAAATGTTCTGGTGTTTATGGGGGCCAAGGTAAATTTTCTTATAGCTAAAGGACAATACTATAGGTTATTTACCTGTATGTTTTTACATGCAGGTATAGTACATTTGGGAGTAAATATGTACTCACTTTATATGATGGGCACTTTTATTGAAAAAGTATATGGAAAGCTTAAATATATAATTATATATATTATTTCAGGGTTGTTTTCTTCTATATTTAGTTATATGTTTTCATCTTCCATATCCGTAGGAGCTTCAGGAGCAATATTTGGACTTTTAGGTGCATCTTTGGTATTTGCCCTTAAAATGAAACATTCTGTAGCCAGGGAATTTATTATGAATATAGTGGCTATAATTGTAATGAACCTTATAATAGGGTTTTCCATAGCCAATGTGGATAACTTTGGACATATAGGAGGGCTTATAGGAGGCATGATTATTACTTATGTACTGAGTACTATGTCTTTTAAAAAAGTTTAATTTTTATCCGAAGGCGGCAATTAGCTAATGCTCCCATCTTCTTCAAAGTGGGAGATAAGCATTGTTACGCGCCTGAATAAGTTCTTCTGAGGTTCAGATGGAAAGAGGTGTTTCTTATGAGTAAAACTCCACTTGAACCTCTGAATCACTTTATTTCAGCATATAAAGCTGAAATATAGAGCATGTGTTTTAAATCTACTTGGATATTAATTTTAAGTTATCTAAGTCTTTTGCATATAATGTTTCTTTTTCTATGAGTAATTCAGTTATTTTTTTAAGATAGGGCCTGTTTTCAATTATTATGTTTTTTGTATGATAGTACATAGAATCGATTAATTTTTTACATTCTTCAATAATTTTATCCTGGTTTATATTTAGTTTCATTAATTCTTGCATATTTAAAAGCCCTAGAGTTTCTCCCATACCATATTGGGTTATCATATTGAAAGCTATATGTGTACTTCGCTGAAGGTCATTATGAGCACCGGTGGTTATATAATTGGAACCAAATATAACTTCTTCTGCAGCTCTTCCTCCTAAAAGTATCATTATTCTCTTTTTTAAATAATCTTTATTTTCATAAAGCTTGTCCTCTGGTATGCTTAAAGTATAACCTCCAACTCCGTTAGTACTTGGAATAATTGTTACTTTAGATATTTTTTCATTTGGAAGCACCTTTAAAGATACTAAAGCATGGCCTACCTCATGATATGCAGTTATTTTTTTGTCCGTATCCTTTATATAATCTCTATTTTTCTTTTCATATCCTGCCAAAATTATAGAAAAAGCTCTGTCCATATGTGTATCTTCAATGGCTCTGCTGTTTTCTTTACATGCAATTATTGCAGCTTCATTTACTAAGTTTTCGATTTTTGCCCCTGAAAAATAAGAAGTTTTCTGAGCCCATTCATGTAAATTCAGATTGCCTACAGGCTTATTGTTTAGGTGAAGGGCTATAATTTTTTTCCTCGAAGAAATATCTGGAAGCGTTATTTCTATGTGTCTATCGAATCTTCCAGGCCTTAAGAGTGCAGGATCCAGCATGTCTAATCTATTAGTTGCAGCTATTACTACAATTCCTTTCTTCTCATTGAAACCAGACATTTCTGTAAGCAGGGCATTTAAGGTTTGATCTCTCTCATCAGAACCACCAGAAGAATTGGATCCATCTCTTTTTTTACCAATGGCATCTATTTCATCTATAAATATAACTGCTTTTCCAGTACTGTTATTTCTGGCCTTTTTAAATAACTGTCTTATACGACTGGCTCCCACACCCACATATATCTGTATAAAATCTGAACCTGAAACTGCATAAAAGGGAACATTTGCTTCACCGGCAACTGCTTTAGCTAGGAGAGTTTTTCCTGTTCCAGGCTGTCCATACAACATTATACCTTTTGGCATTCTTGCTCCATAGGATGTATATTTTTCAGGATTTTTTAAAAAATCCACTACATCTTTTACACTTTCTTTTGCCTCTTCATTTCCAGCTACATTTTCAAAAGTATAATTAAAATCTTTTACGACAGTAGTTTCCAAAGAGTCAATGGGCAAGGTTTTTTTAGAAACTTTTTCAGAATTTTTAACAGCCATAAATATAATTGATATAACAGAGAGAAGCATCAAAGTGCCCGGATATATCTGTTTACTATTTGCGGGGTAATCTTCAGATACAAGTATATTATTTTCTAATAGTGTTTGTTTAATGTTGGGCGTTCTAGGGTTATCTGTTTCATATATACTGCCATCTTTTAATTTTATTCTTATCTTGGGGTTGTCTGTAATGTAAACTGTTGAAATTCTTTTATCCAATAAGTCTTTCTGAAATAAAGTGTAGGATTTGTAATCCATAGAATTATTTTTATAACTTATGAATATTAAAAAACTGAGAGACAATATAAAAGTAAAAATGGGTATTAAAATAAATTTGTTTTTTATATTTTTTATTATGTTTTTCATAAGCATCCCCTCCTGGAATAGATGAATTAATTTATAATATAAAAAATACCTATAATTCAATAATTTAACATTTATTTTTGCAAAAATAAATAACCCGTATTAATATTTTACTATAATACTGATATTATAATATTTTTCTCTGTTAGTCTAATGAAAATCATAAAATTTTCTAAAGTAACTTGTAGAAAAAAGTGAAAGCCTTGAAATTACAGGAACTAAATACCTTTTATACAGGATTCTTTAAAAATAAAAAATAGAAAGATGGTTAATCCATTTGTTAGGCTTCCACAACATACAGGCTCTGAAAATTCAACAAAATAACTTTGACTATATAGTACAATACTGTAGTATAATATCCTATATAAGGAGGTGTAATAATGCGCCAATGCATGGATGCAGGGAATCTGCACAGACGGCTGAATAAAATTATGGGACAGATAAAAGCCATTGATAAGATGGTTGATGAAGATATTCCCTGTGAAGATGTTTTGATTCAGATTAATGCTGCAAAGAGCGCTTTGCATAAAGTAGGCCAAGTGATTTTAGAAGGTCATTTAAATCATTGTGTCAGAGAAGGTATTGAACATGGAGATGCTGATAAAACAATAGCGGATTTTGCCAAGGCTGTAGAACATTTTTCAAGAATGTCATAGATGTCCTAATGGGCAACTGTTGTGAAGTAACAGTTGCTTTTTCTATTGACACAATATACCCATGGGGGTATACTATACATGTACCCCTATGGGTATATAAAGGAGTGGTTTTATTGATACGATTACTAAAAGATGATAATAAAAGAACTTTATTATTTATTTTATTATCAATAGTGGCTTTAGCTGTAAGCTTTTTCAATATAGCAAATTTGCCTATCAATGCGGCATGGATTGCTATTATTCTTTGTGGTATTCCTATTATAAAAGGGGCTATTTGGGGGTTGGTAACTGAGTTTGATATTAAGGCAGATGTGCTAGTTTCCATTGCGCTGATTGCGTCAATTTTCATTGGAGAAATATTTGCAGCTGGTGAAGTAGCTTTTATTATGACAATTGGGGCTTATTTGGAAGAGCGTACTGTTGCCAAAGCTCGTGCTGGAATTGAAAAGCTGGTACATCTTACTCCCACCACAGCAAGGATTGTACAAAATGGCGAAGGGGCTATAATTTCCGCGGAGCAAATCAAAAAAGGTGATATTTTAAGGGTATTGGCAGGAGAGACAATAGCTGTTGATGGAATGATTACTAAGGGACAAACTTCTGTGGATCAATCTGTAATGACCGGTGAATCTTTGCCCGTAGATAAAACCGAGGGGGACGAGGTTTTCAGCGGAACTGTCAATCAATTTGGCACTTTTGAAATGGTTGCACAGAAGGTTGGAGAGGATAGTTCACTGCAGAGGATGATTTGCCTTGTTGAATCAGCAGATGCAGGGAAGGCAAAAATTGTTGGAATAGCTGATAGGTGGGCTACGTGGATTGTAGTGATAGCACTTGCAGCAGCAGTTGGCACATGGTTTGTTACGCATGAAATTATCCGATCAGTTACCATTCTTGTTGTATTTTGTCCTTGTGCATTAGTGCTTGCAACACCAACAGCGATTATGGCTGGAATTGGAAATGCTACAAAGTATGGTATTCTTATTCGGGAAGGTGATGCTTTAGAACGGCTTGCGAAAATAAAGAGAATGGCATTTGATAAAACAGGTACCATTACCTACGGCAAGCCTGCAGTAGTTCAAGTAAAAAGCTGTGTACCAAATATCAACTCAGAATCATTACTTGCAATTGCAGCATCTGCGGAATTGCGTTCAGAACATCCTCTGGGAAAAGCAATTGTTTCCTATTATAAGGAGAAGAATGGCAGATTACCAGAGGAACCAGACAATTTTATGCTTATTGCAGGCAGAGGGGTTTTGGCCGATGTAGATGGTAACAAGATATTGGCAGGCAATGAAGCTTTGTTATCTGAACAAAAAACTGAATTGCCAGCTATCCTTTGTCAATTAGCCGAAGAAGCCAGAGCAGATGGAAGCACAGTGATTTATCTTGCAGCAAATCAAAAAGCTATTGGACTTATTGCTTTGTCAGATACCCTTCGTCCTGATGCCTCGAAAACAATTGAGAAAATCAATCAGACAGGGATTGAAACGGTATTGATTACTGGCGATGCACCACAGGCAGCAAAGTATATGGCACAAATTGCTGGGATTACGGATTTAAAATCAAACTGTATGCCTGAAGATAAAATGAAAGCCATTGAAGAGTATCAAAATAAAGGTGAGTTTGTTTGTATGGTAGGTGATGGAATTAACGATGCTCCTGCATTAAAGACAGCACATGTAGGAATAGCCATGGGTGGAATTGGAAGTGATATTGCAATTGATGCTGCAGATATTGCTCTTGTGGGGGATGATATCAAAGAAATCCCACACCTTTTACAGCTTTCTAGGAAAACTATGCAAACCATTAATATAAACCTTACTGCTTCTATGATTCTTAATTTTATTGCTATTTTTTTGGCTATTATAGGTATACTGAATCCCGTTATGGGAGCATTAGTACATAATGCTGGTTCCGTTGCAGTTATTATTAATTCATCATTATTATTGAAATGGAGGAAACTAAAATGAAAGCATGGATTTTATTTGGACTTTTTGTTATCGTTGGGCTGGGAATGCTTATTGCAGGAATCATGTATATGAAAAAAGAAAAAAATGATATTGAATCTGTTAGGATATATAGAAATATCTCTGTTATAGGAGTAGTAGTGCTTGTTGTTTCTATAGTAGTAAAGTTTTTACTATAAAATCATTCTAAGGTTTAGAGGGAGTCTACGCATAACAAAACAAACGATTCTCTCCATCTGAACCTCAGAATCACTTATAAAGTTGTGAACATTGCTTATCCCACACTTTAGAAAATGTGAGGGTATTAACTAATTACAATTTTTGAAAAAATCATCTCATCTGATTAAATTTAGTTCTCATTTTCATCCCTTTATCAAGTCCATTCATAAGCTCATCAAATATAAAAGTTTAGTTATTATATTTTTAATACAATGTCCTTGTCCATAGAAAAATGATCTAAATCCAAAGTAAAATTAGGTGTCAAAAATATAAAATATGTGAAGTATTTTTTATTTATAAATCGTTATATTATTATAAGGGTAAAAAGGTGGTGGTGATTATTTGGGAAAATCAATTTGAAAATTACATAAAACAGTATCAACGCCTAATTATTACTATCTGTTTTTCCTTTACTAAAAATTATTTTGATGCAGAGGACATAGCACAGCAAACTTTTTTGACTGCCTATAAAAATATGAATAAGTTTGATGGCAGGAATTTTAAAGCCTGGGTTACAAAAATTGCGTTAAATAAATGTAGAGATTATGTTAAGAATCCTGCCAGAAAATTAGAAAGTTTAAGTAGTGAGGATTATAAATATATAGAAGATGTAAAAGATTCTCCAGAGGAAAGTCTATTGAATAAGGATAGTGATGAAAAAATATATAATCTGTGCAGAAGATTAAAAGAACCTTATAAGACTGTAGCAATAAATTACTTTTGTAAAAACATAAAAATTTCAGATATGGCAAAAGATACAGGAGAAAATTTAAAAACACTACAAACAAGATTATATAGGGCAAAAAAACTTCTTAAAATTTTATGGAAGGAGGAATTTATTTGAGGGATAGTCTATTTAATAATAATGGACATATAAGTGATTCATGTATAAAAAAATTTAAAAGGGGAGATTTGGATGATAGAGAACTTATTGTTGTATCCCAGCATATTGAGAACTGTGAAAAATGTATCCAACACCTTACAGGGAGTTTTGATGATAGTGAGTTTAAAAAAGTGCCCTTTGGATTCGAAGAAGAAGTAAAAAATAAAATAGTCAAATATAAAAAGAAAAATAGACAGCTTTTATTTTATTCCCTTAGAGTTTCTCTTGCCGCATGTATATCCCTTATATTTGTATTCTCAAGTACATTGAATTTTATAGCGAATACCAAAGTAAAGACATTGGAAATTAGCTCACCTAAGTTTACAGTGGTAAATTCCATTAATATGGAGCTTGGTAATTTCACTAATAAAATAATTAATATGGAGGTATTTAATAATGAAAATGAAAAAAAGTAATTTTTTAACCATTTTATTTTCTTTTCTTCCCGGTGCAGGACATATGTACATGGGATTTATGAAAATGGGATTGTCAATTATGTCTGCATTTTTCTTTGTAATATTTCTTTCAACATGGCTTCATATAGGACCTCTTTTATTTGTATTACCCTTAATTTGGTTTTATTCTTTTTTTGACTGTATAAATAAACAGAGCTTACCTGAGGAGGAGTTTTCACTTTTAGAAGATAATTACATGTTTTCCATAGATAAGTTCCTTCATTGGGATAAAAATTTATTTAAAAAGAGAAGGTTATTTTTTGGAATACTTCTGGTATGTATGGGAATTTACCTTATATGGGACAATATTATGTATATTGCTGCACCATATATAGATAATAGAATTTATAATATTGTAAATTCTTTTACAGGAATTATCCCTCAAATCATTGTGGCAATAGCAATAATTATAATTGGAGTAAAACTTATTGTGGGAAAAAAGAAGGAGAGGAATATGGATGATTAAGGGGAGAAGGGTTGGTACATTTACTTCAGGTGTAGTTCTTGTGGTATTTGGAGCAATGTTTTTAATGCATAGTATGTTTAAAAATATAAGTTATGAACTGATAATATCCTTGTGGCCGGTAATATTAATTTTTATTGGAGTAGAGATTATCACAGCATATATCCTAAATAAAGAGGAAAAAATAAGGTATGATACAGGAGCTATAGTTATTGTAATGGTACTTTGTATTTTTGCCATGGTAATGGGGATAATGCAGTTTGCAATTGCAAATTATCCTCAATTTAGGAGTATGTTCTAAATCCTTTTAAAAATTATGACAACATATTAAACGGAGCTTTCTATGATAAAGTTAAATATCATGGAAAGCTATTTTATTGTGCTAAACATCAACATTGATTAAAATAATTAATTATTAAATTAATTATTTTAATTATTAATTATAATATATTCAATATATTTAATCTATATATTGAATATATCAAAGTGTCATGATATACTATTTGTGGAAGGAGATGATAGGTTGGCGTATAAAATAATAGGCAAATGTCCTATATGTAAATCTAAGCTTTTAATTTCAAAACTTAAATGTCCTAAATGCAGCACAATAATTGAAAATAACTTTGAAATGTCAAAATTTGAATATTTAACACTGGAACAGCTTAAGTTTATAGAGGTATTTCTAAAGAACAGAGGAAATATAAAAGATGTGGAAAAGGAGCTTGGAATATCCTATCCTACTGTGAGAGCAAAGCTTGATGAGGTCATAGCTGCCCTTGGATATAATGTAGCCCAGGATGTGAAAGTTGATAAAAAGAAAGTAGTGGATATGCTAGATAAAGGACAGATAAGTGCAGATGAAGCCATTAAAATGTTAAATGAGTAAATATAATAGGGAGGATAAAAAAATGAATGAAGAAATGGCAAGAGTGTTAAAGATGGTAGAAGATGGCAAAATTACGGCAGATAAGGCTATGGAACTTATAGAGTCACTTAAGGATAAAAATACAGATGTTCAACTTTCTTCAGATAATGATATTATGGATAAGATGTTAAAGATAAGAGTTAATTCTATTGATGGCGATAATGTAAATGTAAATCTTCCAGTAAAATTTATAAAGATAATGCTAAAAACTGTGGGCAAGATTCCCTTAAGTGATAATGTGAAAGGAATGGAAAATATTGATTTGAATCTTATTTCAGAGGCCATAGACAATGGACTTTTAGGTAAAATAGTGGATGTAAAAAGTGCAAATGGAGATATAGTTGAGGTGGTAATAGAATAGGGAGAGCAGTATATGAGAGTGTATGTGAAATCAGGAAAAGTGAGATTTATAATACCTATACCATTTATATTTTTAAAGCTTGGTATATCAATTTTCAGTTCATCTTTTGTAAAAACACATATTCCCCAGAAAGACAGAAAATACTTTGATATGATTGATTTTAAAGAATTTTCCAAATGCCTTGGAATTTTAAAGCAATATAAGAGGTTAAGAATTGTGGAAGTTAGAGCAAAGGAGGGGACGGTAGTAGTTATAACTATATAAATTGGACATAGGAGATAAATATAAAATATAGTTCATCTCTAATTATATAATATGTTGATTATAAAAATAACGTAATTTAAACAAATCCATCAAACTAAAATTTGGTGGGTATTTTTTTGTTGAGGAAAAGCAATTCTTCGGATGAGTTTTGTAAGTATTTATACTATGTTGAAAAATATATATCTAAAAAATATATACATTGATAGGCGAAGTATATATTTATATAATATATATACAAAGTTAAATTAAAATGTGTAATCATAAAATAAAGTTCAGCAGAAAGGAGTGAGCAAATGTCTATAACTTCAGATATTATAAGAGGGCATACGGAAACCATAATATTGGCGCAATTAGTAAAAAACGATAGTTATGGATATAAAATAAATAAGTTTATAAAAGAGAAAACAAACAGCAAGTATGAACTTAAGGAGGCAACACTTTATTCAGCTTTTAGAAGACTGGAAAAGGCTGAGTTTATAACTTCTTATTGGGGAGATCAGACCACAGGAGCTAGAAGAAGATATTATTCTATAACAGAATTGGGGAGAGAAGCATTAAAACAAAATAAAGTGGATTGGAATGAATCAAAAGAATTGATTGATAAATTGATTGATGGAGGTAATTGAAATGTATGAAAAGCTGAGAAAGAACTTAGAGGATTTATTTGAAAATGCCCCAAAAACCAATAAGGCCAACGAGCTTAAGGAAGAACTTCTGGCGAACCTTATAGATAAATATGATGATCTGGTATCATCAGGAAAGAATGAAGAAGAAGCTTTTAAAATAGCAATTTCAAGTGTGGGAGATGTAAATGAGCTTATAAATGGGTTAAATGACAGTAATGTGCTAGACAATGATATAACACAGAAAAAACGTCAGAAAAGTGCGATTATATTATCAGTGTCAATAGGTCTTTATATTATGAGTGTAGTTGTTTTAATATTGTTAAATGAAGTTTTTATGGTGAATGAAAGTTTATCAGTAAGTATTATGCTTACAATAGATGCTGTAGCTACCTGTCTTATTGTGTATAATGCCGCTTCACAGCCTAAATATATTAAAGCTGACAATACCATAGTAGAGGAATTCAAGGAATGGAAGGTGTTAAATGACAACAAAAATGAGATTATGAAATCAATAAGGTCTATAATGTGGTTGATTATAGTGGCAGTTTACTTTGTATTGAATTTTGTTTTTGGAGCTTGGGCATATTCATGGATCATATTTATAATAGGAGCGGCACTGCAAAGGGTAATTATGTTAAGTTTTAAATTAAAGGAGTAAATTTATGAATAGACGGCTGATAAAGGGGTTAATTGTAATTTGGATAACTATAGCAGTTGTAGGAGCATATTTTTTAATATATGGAATTCTACATGGAAATAGTTTTAGTAATTTTCAGTTTTTGGATAAATCAAAGGGAAAAATATATAATATGCAAAAGGACGAAGATATATCAATAAAGAATTGTAATAAAATAAGTCTTGATTTTTCTAATGAAGATATATTTATACAGACAACAGATGAGGCAAATTTAAGGGTGGTTCAAAGTTCAGTAGGTAAACTGAAAAATGAAGATAAGTTTGTAATGAGCAAAAATGGTGATAACATTGAGATCAAGACAAACAACAGAAATGGAACATTCAAATTTCATGTGTTTCAGTTTATAAATATTAATCAAAAAATTGAAGTATATATACCGAAGAAATATGTTGAGGATTTATATGTGAATTTAAGTTCTGGAGATATGTCATTTAATTCTTCAGTAGAAATGAATGACATATATTGTAGTCAGGCTTCAGGGGATATTCATGTTAAGGGCGGCATTACGGGTAATAATGTCAATATAAAAACTACTTCTGGAGATATAAATGCAGATGGAATATATTCTAAATACTATAAATTAGAAAATACATCAGGAGATATACGTATAAATTCTATTTCAGGTTCGGGTGATATAAAAGCTGTTTCAGGAGATGTTAAAGTGAATTATAGAGGAATCGATAATTACTCAAAAATAAACTCTGTTTCAGGAGATATAGATTTGGTAATTCCTAAAAGTTTAAGTTTTAAGTTTAATGGGCAGAGTATCTCAGGGGATGTAAATTCAGATTTTCCATTGAATTATGAAAATACAAGAAAAAATAGGGCTGTTGTACAGGTAGGCAATCCACCATATAAGACAGTAGACGTTAATGCGGTGTCTGGTGACATAAATTTGTCCCAATAGCAGTAAAAGAAGATAATTGTAATAGGTGATTCTTAGGTTCAGGTGGAGTTTCCACATGAGGAATACGCATCGTTATCTGAACCTTATTAACAGTATTCTTAGTGTCTCTAGCACTTAGAATACTGTTATCCTTGTTTGATTTTTGCATGGAGAATTTTTTGTTTATTTTAAAATTAGATTGTCTAGCTATATTATTATTTGATATAATGAAAATTATAAAGAATATCTCTAAATAGATGCTTTTCTATAGGTAATCATCTATAAATAGAGTTAAGAAGAGAGGAAGACATATGAAGAAATTCTGTCGAGCAGTGATGTATTGTATTGGACTTGTAATACTTGCATTGGGGATTATATTGAATACAAAGACTGGTCTGGGAGTATCTCCCATTATCTCCATTCCCTATTGTGTTTCTAATATTTGGGGAGTAAATTTAGGAAATGCAACTTTATGTACATATATACTGTGTGTAGTGGGACAGATGGTACTTCGTGGAAGGAAATTTCGTTATTTTGATCTGCTGCAGATTCCTATGAGTGTGATATTTAGTAGAGTAATCAATGTATTTAATGATATGATAATTATAAGTTTTAATAGTTTAACGCTGAGAGTGCTTTTACTTGGGGCAGCCATTATGCTTACTGGAATAGGGGTGGCTATTTCTGTTGAGATGAAATTTGTTCCAAATGCGGCGGATGGTCTTACACAGGCATTTGGAGAGCGGATGAATAAAGGTCTTGGATTTGCAAAAAATATGATAGACATAGTATGCGTTACAATAACCGTACTTATAGGGCTGATATTTGGAGGAAAAGTAATTGGAATTGGTATTGGAACTCTGGCAGCAGTGCTTGGGGTGGGACGCTCCATAGCTCTTGTGAATATGTTATTTAAAAAGCAAATGAGTGCACTTGTAAACTAGAGGAAATAATCTCTATAATATGGAGGTATATATGAGAAATAATAATACAATTCAATTAAGTAAAGAGAAAAAAGAGGAAATGATTTCTTCAATAAAAAATTATTTTTTGGAAGAAAGAGGAGAAGAATTAGGTGATTTGGCGTCAAGTCTTATTTTAAGATTTATTATAGAAGAATTGGCATTGGAATTTTATAATCAAGGAGTTTATGATTCCTATAAGTATATGAACGACAGAATTGAAGACTTACTGTCAATACAAAAATATTGAAGTAATTTAAGATATGTTTATTTAAGAGAAGGAGGTTTTATCTTGAAGATAATTGATTTAACGCATACTATTTCAGAACTCATGCCAATTTATCCAGGCACAGAACCACCTAAATTAAAAGTTGCAAATACATATGAAAAAGACGGTTTTAAAGAAACTTTGCTCACCATGTCTTCCCATACTGGAACACATATGGACTCGCCAGCTCATTTGTTTCCAAATGGAACCAATTTGGATTTTTTTCCTGTAGAACAATTTATAGGAAGAGCACTTGTGATTGATTGTAGTGATTTAAAGGAAGGTGAAAGAATTACTATGAAATATATTAATGAAGTGGAAAAAACAGCCTATAGGGCACAGTTTATTTTATTTCATACTGGTTGGGATAAACGATGGGGTACAAGTTCTTATTTTGGAGAATATCCTTATATTACAGAGGAAGTTTGTGAATATCTAATTTGTAGTAATAAAAAGGGAGTGGGATTAGATGTGATAAGTGTTGATCCCATTTCAGATGAAAATTTGACCATGCATAAAAAACTTCTTCATAAAACAGATATGATTATTATGGAGAATTTAACTGGTTTAGAAAAAGTGGGCAAGGGATTATTCACATTATGTGCCCTTCCAATAAAATATGATAATTGCGATGGAGCACCTATTAGGGCTGTTGCTATTTTAGATGGATAGCAGCAGCTTTACTTATATATCCTTTGACAATTAACTGGTTTAAAAAAAGTTAAAACTGCATATTCTATGCTATATAGAATAAAATATAACTTACTACTTATTTTAGATATCTGAATTTTGAGCTTAAATAAATTCATAAAAAAGTATGAAAGGGATGAATTAGATGAAGGGAAAATTTGTAGCAGGAGCTATAATTGGAACAGCAGTGGGTATGATGATAGCACCTGAGTTGGATAAAAACACTAGAAGGAGAATAAGAAGAACTTCTAGATATTTAAGAAACAGCATGGGGAATATATATGGTAAAATGTCAAATTTTATAATATGATGTTTTCAAATGTAATATTAAAAGTGTATTATATAAATGATACACTTTTAATACTGTATTTATGCTATTATGTACTAAATAGTCTGTATTGATGCCAATATAGTTAAAATTTTTTCTTTTGTCCCTAAGAATATGATATAATTAAAATAGTTATTTAGTAAAATTTTAATATGGTTAAAATAAAAACACAAGGGCAAAGGAAGAGGGAACATATGGAAATACTTTCTTTAGGAGAGAAAATAAAAAGAAGAAGAAAAGAGCTCAATATGACCTTGAAAGATTTGGCAGGAGATAGAATTACACCGGGTCAGATAAGCCTTGTAGAATCCGGAAAGTCAAATCCTAGTATGGATTTATTGGAATATCTAGCATTTGAGTTAAAAACCTCCATTGAGTATCTAATGGAGTCGGAAGAAACTCAGGCAGAAAAAATCTGTACTTATTTTGAAAACATAGCTGAATCTTATATAATAAATGAAAATTTAAATCAGTCAGAGGGATATATTGATAAGGCTTTATATTATGCTGAAAAATATTTTTTGGAATATAAAAAAGCAAAGAATCTATATTTAAGGGGTATGGTGCATATGGCCAAAGGGGAGTATCCTATTGCACAGCAATTTTTATTGTCAGCAAATGTTATATTTATAAAAGATAATAAATATGAAGAAACTATAAATACCTTTGTGAATTTAGGAAAAATATCTAAGAAGTTGAAGGCCTATTATTCCTCGTTAAGTTATTTTCAACAAGCGGAAACAGTATATAAGGAAAATAATGTAGGAGATGATTTCTTACTTGCACAAATATATTATTACATAGCTTGTGTGAATTTTAAATTAGAAAATATTCCAGAGGCTATAAATTATTCTTATCTGGCAAAGGAAAAATTCAAACAAATGGATGATGAGAAAGAATATGCAAAAACACTTTTTCTATTAGCTGAGGAGTATAAAAAAAGGGGCGACATAGATAATGCTATAAAATATTCTAAAAAGACATTAAGTGTATATAAAAAATTAGATGACATAGTTAATATTGCAAAGATTGAGAATAATTTGGGCAAGCTTTTTTTTGAATTTGATAATATTGAAGAATCTTTTATACATTTAAATAAAGCCAAAGAATTGAGATTAAAACTTAAAGATGGTAATATAATCGAAACTCTTGTAAATATATGTGAAAATTATATAAAATTAAAGGATATATCCAATTCTAAAAAAGTTCTTCAGGAAATAATGGAAAGAATAGACGAAGGTAATGATAGAACTTTAGTATATTATTACTTATTGAAGTTTAGAATAGATATGCTTGAATCCAATAAAAAAGAAGCGGAAAATACGCTTATCAGTGCATTGAGTTTTGTAAAGAATATGGATTATATTAAAGAGATTGGTGATATTTCTATAATATTAGGGAAATTTTATATAGATAATAAAAGAGATAGGGAAGCAGCCAAATATTTAAATGAAGGTGTTAATATTTTTAAAAAAATTGGGATATTGAAAGAGATTTAAATAAAACGGGTGAGTAATTATGGAGATACTTTCTACTGGAGAAAAAATTAAAAGGGCAAGAATATATAGGGGATATACCTTAAAAGAACTATGTGATAAGAAAATATCGGTGTCTAAAATGAGTTGTATTGAAAATGATAAGGTAAAGCCTGAGGAATGGGTATTGAAATTTATAGCCAATAAACTTGAAGTTGATCTTTTATATTTAAAACAGGATATAAAAGATCAAATAGTAAAAAATATAGATGATATAGTTAAAAGTAATGATAGAAAAGATCACGAAGACACTTTGAAGTATAATTTAAAATTTGCAACAGATGGCAATTATAGTGATATATGTTTTCAAATATTACATCTTTTATTTGACTGTTATTTGAATAAAGAAGAATTAGAAAAAGCACAACATATAATACATAACTATTATTATTATTTACAGAAATGTTTTTCTTATGAAAGATCAGTAGTGTACTATATAGATATTGCTAAATGGTTTTTTATGTGTAGGGAATTTTTACATGCTGTAAATTATTATAATAATGCTATAGATATTGGGGTAAAAATTGATAATAAAGAGCTTTTGGTAAAGGCTCTTTATTATCAAGCTATGTGTTATTTTGAGATGGGTAACTATGAAAAATCTCATGATATTGCTAATAGGATTATAGGTTTAATGGATTTTTTAGAAGAAGATATAAAGAAGGCCAAAATATATCATTTAATGGCACTTATTTCTCTTAAAACCAATATAGAAGAGTTTAAAAGATATGAAAAAAAGGTATATATGTTTTATGGTAATAATCTAAGAGATAAAGCTAAAGCTCTATTTGATTATGCTTATGCTCTGTTTATTTTAGGCATGAAAGATAGAGCAGTACATTATTTGATTAAAGCAGAGGATATGTATCCTAAAGACAACATAAAAGAATTGGTAAAATTTAACCTCATGATTGTAAATATTTTAATAAAAAACGAAGTTTTGGATAAAGCACAGAACGTATGTGATGTAGTTTTAAACTATGCTATATTTTTGGATAATGTAAAGTATATAGAGAGAGCTTATTATTATAAAGCTGTTATACTTATAAAACAAGGGAATTTTGAATTTGGTGAGATGTATATGAATCTATCACTGGATACGCTGCTTAAATTTGCTACAAACACCAAAATATATAAAAGATATATAAAGATGGGAGAAATGTATTATAATATGGGCAATGTTTCAGAGTCGATTAAATATTTTCATTTTGCTATAAAGTTAGGCCAAAAATATGGTTTTTAATAGATATGATAATCTCTTAAAATCAATTTTGAGAAAGGAGGATAGTTGCATTAAAACTTAAGAAAAAGTTTTATGCAGCCAATTGTAGTATGGACATAGATAAACTTACTATTAAAGTTCAACAGGCAATAAATAATGCACAGAGCATAGCTGTAAGGTATAACCATCAGCAGATAGATGTTATTCATTTATTTTCAGCATTGGTATTTGAGGAAAATGGTTTAATTCCAAATATATTTGGGAAAATGTCTGTAGATATGAAAGCATTGATAAACTCAACTGAAGATGTGTTAAATAAAATGCCTAAAGTATTGGGGGAAGGTGCACAGAGTTCTTCGGTTTATGCTACCAGAAGGTTTGAAGAAATTTTTATAAAGGCGGAAAACATAACTAAGAAATTCAAAGATTCTTATATAAGTGTAGAGCATGTAATGCTGGCTATTATGGGAAGTGGCTCTAGAGAAGTAGAAGGAATTTTAAAAAAGTTTAATATAACAAAGAATGGATTTCTGGAGGCCTTAACCTTAATTAGAGGAAATCAAAGAGTGGATACCCAGGATCCTGAAGGAACTTACGAGGCATTAGTTAAGTATGGAAGAAATCTAGTAGAAGAAGCTAAGAAGCATAAATTAGATCCGGTGATAGGCAGAGATGAAGAAATTAGAAGGGTAGTTAGAATAATTTCAAGGAGAACTAAGAATAATCCGGTACTTATAGGAGAACCAGGGGTAGGAAAGACTGCTATAATCGAAGGATTAGCGGAGAGAATTGTAAGAGGAGATGTGCCAGAAGGGTTAAAAGATAAAATAATATTTTCACTAGACATGGGAGCTTTAATTGCAGGAGCAAAATTTAGGGGAGAGTTTGAAGAGAGACTAAAAGCTGTACTTAAGGAAGTTGAAAAAAGCCAGGGAAAAATAATATTGTTTATAGATGAGATTCACACTATAGTTGGAGCTGGAAAAACAGAAGGGTCTATGGATGCAGGAAATCTAATCAAACCAATGCTTGCAAGAGGTGAACTTCACTGCATTGGCGCTACTACTTTTGATGAATACAGAAAGTATATAGAAAAGGATAAAGCTTTAGAAAGAAGATTTCAATCTGTAGTAATAGACGAACCTAATCTGGAGGATTCTATTTCAATACTTAGGGGTCTCAAAGAAAAATTTGAAATATACCACGGCATAAGAATTCATGACTCTGCTATTGTAACGGCGGTTAAACTTTCAGATAGATATATAACAGACAGGTACTTGCCAGATAAAGCCATAGATTTAATTGATGAAGCCTGTGCCATGATAAGGACAGAAATTGACAGTATGCCCACTGTTATGGACAGTGTTAAAAGAAAAATATTTCAGCTGCAAATTGAAAAAGAAGCCTTATCTAAAGAGAAAGATACCACCTCTATAGAGAGACTTAAGGATTTGGAAAAAGAACTGAGTAATTTAAAAGATAGAGACAATGAACTTACTTCAAAATATGAGATGGAAAAATCCAATATATCTTTAGTTAGAAATTTAAAAAAGCAATTAGATGAAGTAAAGGGACAAATTGAAAAAGCAGAAAGAGAATATGATTTAAATAAAATGGCAGAATTGAAATATGGAGTTGTTCCAAAGCTAGAAAAGGAAATAGAGAAAGAGGAAGAAAAGCTAAAAGAAAATAATGACAGTGCCATGCTAAAAGAAGAGGTAACAGAACAGGAAATTTCACAGATAGTATCTAAATGGACTGGAATACCTGTTTCCAAACTGGTAGAAGGAGAAAGAGAGAAGCTTCTTAAGTTAGAAGAAGAACTTTCAAAAAGAGTTATAGGGCAGAAAGAAGCGGTTAGAGCAGTATCCAATGCTGTAATAAGGGCTAGGGCAGGAATGAAAGATCCTGGAAGGCCTATAGGTTCTTTTATATTCCTGGGGCCTACAGGTGTAGGGAAAACGGAGCTGGCAAAAACTTTAGCAAGAACATTGTTTGACAGTGAAGAAAATATAATCAGAATAGATATGTCAGAATATATGGAAAAGTATTCTGTTTCCAGGCTTATAGGGGCTCCCCCAGGATATGTGGGTTATGAAGAAGGAGGGCAGCTTACAGAAGCAGTAAGAAGAAAACCCTACAGCGTAATATTATTTGATGAAGTTGAAAAGGCCCATGATGATGTATTTAATGTATTCTTGCAGATATTAGATGATGGAAGACTCACGGATAATCAGGGTAAAGTAGTAGATTTTAAAAATTGTATTATAATTATGACATCCAATATAGGAAGTAGTTATCTGCTTGAAAATAAAAGGGAAAATGGAATAGAGGAAGAAATAAAACACAGGGTAATGAATGAAATGAAATTAAAATTCAAACCTGAGTTTTTAAATAGATTAGACGACATAATAATGTTTAAACCGTTAAATACAGAAGAAATTAAGTCTATAATAGATATATTCTTAAGGAGTATAGAAAATAGACTTAAAGACAAGAGCATTTCTTTAAGGGTAGAAGAGAGTGCCAAGGAAGTTATGGTTAGGGAAGGATATGATCCCGTTTATGGAGCCAGACCTTTAAAAAGATATATAGAGAGTGTACTTGAGACATCTATAGCAAAGAAGATAATTAATGGAGAAATATACAATGGATGTGCCATAAAGGTAGATTATAATGGTGATTTTAATATAAACTTGGATAAAAACTGAACAGCTAGGTGAAAGAGAACGAAAATATATTCTAATCTCTTTTACCTCTTATATGAAAATAGACCAGGGGAAGCTATGATTTTCTCCTGGTTTCCCTTGTTATTATAAAATTTTTAGCATGTATTTCCAATTCATCGTCTAAAGGTTCCAGTGTTACGGTACCATATTTTTTTGTAAGGGCTATACTTATGAATCTATCTGCCAGTTCTGGATTTTTAGAAAGAAGAGAACCATGAAAATATGTACAAAAACAATTTTTATATATGCACCCCTCATAACCATCTTCACCATTATTTCCATAGCCTACAATTACTTTTCCAAGGGGTTCTAAGTCTCCGATATAAGTTCTTCCAGAATGGTTTTCAAAACCCACATAGGTCTCCTTAAACCGTTCGTTATATATTACAGTATTTCCTATGAATCTTTTATTACCACCTTCGGTGTAAATATCCAGTACATTAAGGCCGGAAAGTTTTTCACCCTGAGAAGTGGAATAATACTTTCCTAAAAGCTGGTATCCTCCACAAATTGATAAAAATACATTTTCATTTTCAATGTAATTTAAAATACCCTCCCTTTTATTTTTAACCAGATCCTCAGATACTATGGATTGTTCATAATCTTGACCGCCTCCAAAAAAAGCTATGTCGTATTTAGATTCATCAAAAGGATCTCCTAGCGATATATTAAATATGTTTACATTTATGCCTCTTTTTTGTGCTCTGTATTTTAAAATAAGTATATTTCCTAAATCCCCGTATACATTTAGTAAATCAGGATATAGGTGACATATATTCAATTCCATTTTATATAACTCCTTATTGAAATATTTTTACCAAAATTTTTTAATATAACCTTTAAAATTGAGAAATTTTCTGAAGTTTATCATGGCAGTATAAGTGGCGAGTACATATACTGTGTTCAATTTGCAATTTTTTATTTCTTCAGTAAGAGATTCATAGGTCTCGGAGATTATAAAGTCCTTATCTGGCAGGCCGGCGATTTTCAATCTTACAGCCATATCATAAGGTCTTATACCAGAAATCATTATCTTATCTATATTTAAAGAGGATAGCTTTTCAAAATTAACATCCCATATCCAGGAAACATCTCTTCCATCTGCATAATTGTCATTTAAAAGTACTACTAGATTGAAGGTTCTGTTGTCGAGGCTTAGGGTATTTATAGCCTGATCATAGCCTGCGGGATTTTTTACCAAAATTATCTTAACTTGTTTATCCCCTATCTTTATGTTTTCATGTCTCCCAAAACTACTTTTTTGATTTTTTAGGGAATTGTATATATTAGAAATAGGTATATCGCATACCACAGCTACAGAGTATGCACACAGAGCATTGTACATATTATATGTACCGGGCTGATTTATATAATATTCTTTTCCGTTTATAATTACAAGAGAACCCTCTGGGGTCTGTTCCTTTATTTCATCTAAAGTATAGTCTAATTCAGGGCGTTTATATCCACAGTTAGGGCAATAGTAATCTCCTAAATGATTGTATGTAAGAAAATTATACATGTAAGGGCTTTTACATTTTTTGCAGAACTTTGCATCAGAATTAAGGGACACTTTTTTGCCTTTAGTAAGAGAACAATTAAATCCATAATAAATAGTTCTATTTGGTAGATTTAAATCTCCAAGCAGAGATTCGTCGCCATTTAAAACTAAATTTGTAAGAGGAACTTTTTCAATTCCCTGGATAATTTTGTTTAATGTGGAGTAAACTTCACCGTATCTGTCCAGTTGATCTCTAAATAAGTTAGTAACAGTTATAATCTCCGGTATTACATAGCTTGTGAATAGGGGTATATTTGCCTCGTCACATTCTATTACTGCATATTTTGTGCTGCAGCATTTTTTAAATGAGTAATTTTCTACAAAGCAGGACACTATTCCTGTAAGCATGTTAGCTCCTGTGTTATTTGTAATTACATATTTTTTTGCATCTTTTAGTATATTATATATCATGCTTGTGGTTGTAGTTTTACCATTTGTACCGGTGATAATTATAATTTTATAGTTATTACATACAGTTTTTAAAATATTTTTATCTAATTTTAATGCAACTTTTCCAGGAAAATTACTTCCTCCTTTAAATAAAATTTTTGATAATTTTATTACAATTTTGCAAATAATAATACTAAAAAAAGAATTTATATTAATTTTGCACACCACCTTTTGTCTAGACACATTAATCATATGCGAACTATATAAGCTTTAAGGTAACTCTTAAATATTATAATACAATATGAGAATTTTTACATCAAAAAAGTAAAAGTTATCTATTAATTCTTATATTTTAATAGAATTTTAAATGTCATAAAATTATATTTGAATATTAACATACTACAAGTATACAGTTTGTGTATAAATATAAAAAATAATATATTGAAAGGAAATGTTATGGAGATAAATTTCTAAAAAATATATGTATTAGAATTTAGTTCATTAAAATTTAAAGAAATAACTGTGAAGGATGTAAAAATTAAAGTTGCATAAATAATATAGCACATAGGGAAAAAGTATAACTTATATAAGAGTTTTTTAAAATATATATTATATTAATGCAAGGATAGTGATAAAAGTGCTGCATAATAAAAATAAAATAATCTTTTGTGTTGCATTTTTCTATAAATGGTGTAATATATATAATATAAAATATTAGGGGGAAGTAGTATGAGTATAGACTTATCGTATTTAAATATTAAAGAATATAAAAATGTGTATAAAAATTTATCACCTGCGAAATTAGTACAGTTAGCTATGGAAAGAGGAGAAGGATGCCTATCTAATAAGGGGGCTTTAATAGTTAATACAGGAAAGTATACAGGCAGATCCCCTAAGGATAGATTTATAGTTAATCAGGATAGCATAAAGGATAAAATAAACTGGGGAAGTGTAAATTTATCTATAGAGGAAGAAATTTTTGATAAAATGTATGATAAAGTTTTAAACTATTTGAAGAATAAAGATATTTTTGTATTTGATGGATTTGTAGGAGCTTTAAAAGAGTACACTCTTCCTATAAGGGTTATATGTGAAAAAGCATACGAGGCTTTATTTGCCAATCAACTTTTTAGAAGACCAACGGTGGAAGATTTACAATCTTTTATACCTGGATTTAATGTAATAGCAGTACCGGACTTCAAATCCCAAGGGAAAGCAGATGGTTTAAATTCAGAGGCTTTTATATTAATAAATTTTGATAAGAAAATTATACTGATAGGAGGAACCCAGTATTTAGGCGAAATAAAGAAATCCTTATTTTCTGTAATGAATTTTTTGCTGCCTGAAAAAGGAGTTCTTCCAATGCATTGTTCTGCCAATATAGGAAAGGATGGCAAGACATCCCTCTTCTTTGGACTTTCAGGAACGGGGAAAACCACTTTATCAGCGGATTCAGAGAGAAAGTTAATTGGTGATGATGAACATGGATGGTGTGATAAGGGAGTGTTTAATTTTGAAGGGGGATGCTATGCAAAAACCATAAGATTGGATAAAGAAAAAGAACATGAGATATATAATGCCATAAGATTTGGTACTGTACTTGAAAATGTAGTTACGGATGAATATGGAGTACCCGATTATAATGATGGAAGATATACAGAAAATACAAGAGGAGCTTATCCTATTGATTATATAGATAATATAGAAAAAAGTGGAGTTGGGGGAAATCCTGAGACTATTATATTTTTGACAGCAGATGCTTTTGGTGTAATGCCTCCTATATCCAAGCTTTCAAAGGAAGCTGCTATGTACCATTTTATGTCGGGGTACACTAGTAAAGTATCCGGCACAGAAAGAGGCATAGTTGATCCGGAAGCGACTTTTTCATCTTGTTTTGGGGAGCCATTTATGCTTATGAATCCTGCGGTATATGCTAAATTGTTGGGAGAAAAAATAGACAAACATAATACAGAAGTGTATTTAGTAAATACAGGATGGTTAAGTGGCGGCTATGGAAAAGGAGATAGAATAAATCTCCCTTATACGAGAGCTATGATTAGAGAAGCTTTAAATGGCAAATTTAAAAATATTGAATTTGTAGAGCATCCTATATTTAAAGTAATGATGCCTAAAGAATGCCCGGGAGTTCCAAAAGAAATGTTGGATCCTAAAAATACCTGGACAGATAAACAGGCTTATGATGCAGCTGCAAAAGAATTAGCTGCAAAATTTAATGAGAATTTCAAAAAATTTGGTAGTGTTTCAGAAGATATAGTTAAAGCAGGCCCTGAGATTAGACGCTTTACCTGCATATAAACTTATAGAAAACTGTTTTCTTTATTGTTATAGAAAACAGTTTTATTTTATCTTTAAATTAGGTCATATATTTTGTGTAACAATTTATTAATAATATAGTAGTTGTGGCAAAGCTCATAATGATAGTATAATAATAGTTGTTGTAAAAATTAAAAATATAGAGAGTGAGTGGAAATAATGGAATTAATCTTTATTATTAAAGCTGCTATTATTGGGGTGGTAGAGGGCATAACGGAGTTTCTGCCAATATCTTCTACAGGACATATGATAATGGTGGGGGATTTGATAAACTTTAAGGCACCAACTTATGATAAAGCTTATATAAACATGTTTGAAATTGTAATCCAGCTGGGAGCTATACTTGCTATAGTGGTTCTTTACTGGGATAAAATATTTAATTCACTTAAAAATATTAAACCGGGTAAATGGGGATTTAAACTCTGGGTTATTATCTTAATTGCATTTTTACCTTCTGCTGTGCTGGGGGTCATATTTAATAATCTTATTCAAGAGAAACTGTTCAACTCAATTACGGTGGCCTCTGCACTAATAGTTGGAGGAGTACTTATGATATATATGGAAAATAAATATAGAAGGGGAAATAGTACTAAAAATATTGAAGATGTGAATATTTTTCAGGCTTTTAAAATAGGATGTTTTCAATGCCTTGCACTGTGGCCTGGAATGTCAAGAAGCGCGTCTACAATAATGGGAGGATGGATAAGCGGACTTACCAATGTGGCTGCAGCAGAGTTTTCTTTTTTTCTTGCTATACCAACTATGATAGCTGCATCAGGATGGTCTCTTATAAAAGTAAAAATAGATATGAGTATAATGCAAGTTATTGCCCTATCTGTTGGATTCATAGTTTCATTTTTAGTGGCCTTAGTGGTAGTGGAAAAGTTTATGAATTTTTTAAAGAGAAAACCTATGAGGGTTTTTGCCATATATAGAATATTTATAGGTATAATAGTACTTATATTAACTGTTACAAAAGTTATAAGTGTTTAAAATAATATTACCTAAAATGTATATACTAACAAAAGCATCGCTAATATGCTGTGATTTTTCTATGATTTTTAATTCATAAAGAAAGGTTGTAATACTTATGGATCCCATAGCTTTTTCTATTGGTGGCTTTCAAATCAGGTGGTATGGAATAATGATAGCCCTGGGAGTTTTAGCAGCTCTCATTTTAGCTAATTTAAATTGTAGATATAAAGGGTATAATTTTGATAGTTTAATAGATGTATTTTTAATATCTTTTCCTCTGGCTATTATAGGGGCTAGAGTTTATTATGTTGTTTTCCAGTTTCAAGATTATAGAAACAACCTCATGGATATATTTAATATAAGGCTGGGGGGGCTTGCTATTCATGGAGGTATTATATTTGGACTTGGAGCAGCTTACATAGTTTCCAGATACAAAAAAATGGATTTTATAAAATTGTGGGACTGCTTTGCACCTTCTATAATTCTTGGCCAGGCAATAGGTAGATGGGGGAATTTTTTTAATGGAGAGGCTCATGGAGGAATTGTAGGTTATGAATTTATAAGTAAGTTTCCTTTATTTATACAAAGAGGAATGTATATAAATGGCGATTACTATAATCCTACATTTTTGTATGAATCCCTTTGGGATTTAATAGTATGTATTATTTTAGTTTATATTTTTAGAAAGAAGCATAAAAGAGGAACTGTAATATGTACTTATGTTGGATTGTATTCACTGGGAAGATTTTTTATAGAGGGACTGAGAACGGATAGTTTAATGATTGGACATATTAGAGTTGCCCAATTAGTTAGTTTTATAGGGATTGTATTGAGTATAAGCTTCTTTGTATACTTAAAAGGTAGGGGTAAAAGAGTTGATTAATGTAATTTAAGGGCTGGATGAACAGCCCCTAATATTTATTCTGATAATTTTAAGTCCAATTTTTTGGTAGAGCCATTTCTATATACTACCATAGAAACAGTGTCGCCAGATTCATGGGTAGCTTTTATAGTATTTATTTCACTTATGGACTTAACAGACTTACCATCAAATTTTTGTATAATATCTCCTGATTTCAATCCTGCTTTTTCAGCAGCACTGAATTCTTCTACTTCAGCTACATATACACCTTCTGGAAGATTATATTGCTTGGATAAAGTGGAATCTATATCCCTTCCTGCAATTCCAATTTTCAATACTGGCTTTAAAAGGCCCGTTAATTTGGATTTTACTGTATTTATAGGAATTGAAAAACCTATACCTTCAACACCATTTCCACCTATTTTAGCGGAATTTACACCTATCACCTGTCCTAGTGAATTCACAAGAGCTCCTCCACTATTTCCTGCATTTATAGCTGCATCTGTCTGCAGAAAAGTTTGAGTGGTATTTCCGGTATTTATTTCTCTTTTGGTAGCGCTTATGATACCGCTTGTTACAGAGCCCATGAGTTCTTTACCTAGAGGATTTCCAATAGCTACCACAGAATCACCAACTTGAACTTTATCCGAATCCCCAAGTTCTGCTACAGCAGGCATGGTAGTGGATTGAGTAACTTTTATTACAGCTAAGTCCTGATCTGCATCATAGTTTATAACTTTGGCAGGTACTTCTTTCTTGGTACTCAGTATTACAGTTATACTCTGAGCACTTTGTACTACATGGTAATTGGTAAGTATATATCCATCAGAACTTATTATTATTCCAGATCCCATTCCATCATCTTCCTCAGTGTCACCATTATTTGAGAAGCCAAATACATTATTTTGAGAAATAGTCTTAATAGATACTCCAACTACCGCAGGACTTACTTTTTTTGCTATTTCAGCTACAGTAAGACCATTTGTACTTGTAGTAGATATGGTAGATGCTTTGGTCTGCGAGGTAGTAGATGTATTGGTGTTTGCACTTGAATTAATACTTTCATAAAGTGGTGTGTTTTTGAAAAAAGTTGTAGTTGGTATCAGATATAAAAATGCTGCTACTGATACACTTCCTCCTATCAAGCTGGATATTAATCCCACTGCTATATAGGATAAAAGTCTTTTAAAATTGGAAGTTTTTTTAAATTTATCTCTAAAGTCGTACTTTACTATTGCTTTTGAAGTATTTTCACCGTTATTAAAGTTATCCATACAAGGACCCTCCCTTAAATTAATATAACCATTTTATTATTATATAATAAATGCGTTTTGTTACAGTTGTATGTCAGAACTGTTAATGAGTTATGACAATTTTGTTGAATATGTGTTACGATTATTTAAAAATAATAATTATGATAGGAGATATATTATAATTTAATATATAGAATTTGTTTTACAATAAAACAGAAAAGTATTACACTTAAATGTGTATGAAGGAGGTGCTTTTTATTTGGAACGTTCTATTAAATTAGGAAATGAAAAAGTAAGTAAATTGCTGCTTGAGTTTTCTATACCAGCTATAGTTGGTATGCTAGTGAATTCATTATATATTGTAGTAGATAGAATGTTTATAGGAAGAGTTGTAGGGGCTATGGCTATATCTGGAGTAAGTTTGACATTTCCCATAGCAATAATAGTGATGGCGTTTGGTATGTTGGTAGGTATAGGAGCTGCCGCAAGAATATCTATAAAACTTGGGCAAAATAATAAGCAGGGAGCCGAACACATATTAGGTAATGCACTAGTACTTCTTATAATAGTGTCTATTATAGTAACTGTATTAGGGCTTATATTAGTGGATCCCATGCTTATAGCCTTTGGAGCAAGTAATAATACCATAAGTTATGCCCGGGAATTTATTACTATAATACTTTGTGGCTCCATATTTCAAATAATAGGATTTGGACTTAACAATGTGATAAGATCAGAAGGAAATCCTAAAAAAGCCATGACCACAATGCTTATAGGAGGAATAACAAATATAATACTGGATTTTATATTTATATATATATTTCATTTTGGTATAAAAGGAGCTGCTTTTGCTACTGTTATCGCTCAATGCATAAATATGATATGGGTGTTATACTACTTTTTGAAGGGAAACAGTATGCTTAAGATAAAAAAAGGAAATTTAATATTGAAATGGGAAACGGTTATAAGTATATTTTCCATAGGTATGTCTCCTTTTGCCATGCAGCTTGCAGCTAGTGTTGTAAATATAGTATTAAACAGGAGTCTTGGAATATATGGAGGAGATCTGGCCATAGGTGCCATGGGAATAATAAATGGAATAGTTACTGTAACTCTTATGCCCATATTTGGAATTAACCAGGGATCTCAACCGGTAATTGGTTTCAATTATGGAGCAGAATTATATCCCCGTGTGAAAAAGGCACTGAAGCTGGCTATTATAGCTGCGACTGTAATATCTACTGCAGGAGCACTATGCGCTCATATTTTTCCCAATATTTTGGTAGGGTTTTTTAATAAATCAGATGCTAATTTGACTGCTATAACAGTAAATGGAATAAAAATATATATGTTGTTATTTCCTGTGGTAGGATTTCAAGTAGTAAGTGCTAATTTCTTCCAAGCTATAGCAAAGGCAAAGGTCTCTATGTTTCTAGCACTTTCAAGGCAGGTAATAGTGCTTATTCCAATGCTTTTTTTATTACCCCATATTTTTGGACTTAATGGTGTATGGATGGCAGCACCTGTATCCGATGGAGTAGCTTCTATACTGACAGGGATATTTTTAATGGTTCAAATCAAAAAACTGAATTCTAAGGATAAAATGGATCCATCTGGTAATAATATATCTCTAGGAGAAATATAAGTATTTTTGGATTTTTAAGGAGAGGAGAAATATGAGCTTATGGAGAAACGCTATGACTCTACTGTACTTGGCGAGGTTTATGAAAAATCAATGAACAAGTCAGAAAGAAAAGAAAGGGGAAGTTTTTATACCCCTTATTTTATAGTAGAATATATAGTAGAAAATACCTTGTCAAATTTAGATGTTAAGTTAAATCCTTTTGTTAAAGTACTGGATCCTTCATGTGGAAGCGGCTATTTTTTATTGAAGGCATATGACATTTTAATGAGAAAATTCAATGAAAATTTAGAAAGTATACGATGTAAATTTAAAGATGAAAGGTATATTATTGAAACTAAAAATGGATTGAAAAATATATATGGGTTAGAATACTGGCAGTATTCTAACCTGAGTTATCATATACTTAAAGAATGTATATACGGGGCAGAT
Source organism: Clostridium kluyveri DSM 555 (assembly GCF_000016505.1). Lineage (NCBI taxonomy): Bacteria > Bacillati > Bacillota > Clostridia > Eubacteriales > Clostridiaceae > Clostridium > Clostridium kluyveri. The sequence continues at coordinate 2,765,886 of NC_009706.1, read as the reverse complement.
TTGGATGAAAAAGCAGTAGAACTTGCCAAAATAAACCTGATAGGAAAAAGTGGAATTAATTTTAATTTTAAAAATAATATTATATGCTGCAACAGTCTGATAAGATGGGAGAAAGAACATAAGGAACATGAATTTTCACACATAGGAGAGTTTTGGGAACAAAAATATGACTATATACTTGGAAATCCTCCCTGGGTTTCTTTGAGCAGAAAGCATAAAAAGGATATAGAGGATAATTTGAAAGAGTACTACAGTAAAAATTACGAGGGTAATACATATCTGCCTAATTTGTACGAATATTTTATAAAAAGATCTATGGAAATTTTAAAAGTAGGGGGAAGATTTGGGTTTATAATTCCAGACAGATTGGCAAGCAATCTTCAATATAAAGATTTCAGAAAAAAGTTGCTTGAAAAATATAATATAATAAATGTTGTATTTGAAATAAAATTTCCAGAGATAAATACAGATACTATGATTATAATAGCTGAAAACAAGTATAGTAGACACAATAAAATAAAAGTAAATGTATATAAAAAAAGTATATATAATGTAGAGCAAAATGAATATACAAAAAATTTGAATTGTGAATTTTTCTATTATCATAGTAGTAAAAGTTTACATATAAAAAATTCTATTGATAAAAACAGTTTAGTACTTGGTGATATATGTAAAACTTTTACAGGATTTATAGGATATAAGGAAAAAATAACTCCTTTTAGATTGAATAAAAACCAAGTTGAAATATTAAAGGGTGAGAATATAAAAAAGTTTCAGGTATTAAATAATTATTACTATGATTTTATTCCCTGTAACATAAAAGGGGGAACTAGTGATATAAAAAAACTTACAACCAAAAATAAAATAATCATAAGGAAAACAGGAAAACATTTAATATCAGCTTTAGATACAAAAGGGAGTATAATAGAACAATCACTATATGGTATAATATGCTTGGATGAAAGGTTTTCTCCCTATTATATTCTAGGATTATTGAATTCAAAATTAATTCAATGGTATTATTTAAATTTTCTAATAACTAATGCTAACTCCACCCCCCAAATCAAAAAATTTAGTTTGGATAGGATCCCTATAATAAATTCTAGTACTGTATACGCAAATAATATAGAAAAATTAGTGAGTAAATTGATTCACCAAAGAGAACAAAATGATATGTTTGAAAAAAAGTTAGATGAGGCGATATTTCAGTTATATAATATTGATTATAATTATAGAAGTATTATATTGAAGGATATAGAAAATATGATAGGATTGAAAAAAGGAGGGAACAATGTATGATTACTTTAATCGGTATTATAATGATAATTTTAACTTTTTGCCTTATATTATCAGTAATAGGAGTTATAGTGCTGCCAATGGTAGGAATAGTAATGGTTATAGCTTTATTTATGGCACTAATTGGCATAGCTTTTAAAATAGTATTTTCTATTCCCTTTTTAATAGTAATTATAATATTGTATATTTTATATACTGCAAGAAAGTAGACAAGCTATAAACCCAATTTATCATAACTGTGTATTAGGATATATTGTTAACTTTTTTAAAACATAAATATTGACTTATTACATATATAATGATAAGATAATTACGTAAATTTACTAAATTTTTCGATAAATCATTCGTATAATCTTGATAATATGGTTCAAGAGTATCTACCAAGGCACCAAAAATCCTTGACTATGAGTGAATCACGGGAAAGTAATATTTTTTATTATTTTCTAATTTGGATTGCCCGTAATTCATGTTAGAAATTTTTTTATTTTTGGAGGTATTAATATGAATGTTGAAAAAACCAAGCTGGACTCATTTTTTAAGTTAACAGAAAATAATACCAGTGTAAAGACAGAAATTATAGCGGGAATCACCACCTTTATAACTATGGCCTACATAATTTTTGTAAATCCCAATATACTTATGCAGGCAGGGATGAATTCTCGGGGACTTATGGGAGATGCAGCTGTAAAAGCTGGATTGTCCGTAGCAAATGATCCTTTGGTGGCTTCTGTATTTGCGGCTACCTGTATAGCTGCGGCAATAGGAACTCTTATTATGGCACTCTATGCAAATCTTCCTTTTGCACAGGCACCGGGAATGGGGTTAAATGCATTTTTTACTTATAGTGTCTGTTTAGGCATGGGATATACATGGGAACAAGCTCTGTCAGCAGTTTTTGTTTCGGGAGTAATTTTTATAATAATTACTGTAACTTCTATAAGAGAAAAAATTGTTGATGCCATTCCACGAAATTTAAAATTTGCCATATCAGGAGGTATTGGACTTTTTATAGCCCTAATAGGTCTTAAGAATTCAGGCATTATAATATCGGATGCGGCTACATTGGTTGCTTTTGGAAAATTGACTAGTCCTGGAGTATTGCTGGCTATTATAGGCATTTTAATTACAGCTGTGCTTATGGCAAGGAATGTTAAGGGATCAATATTGATTGGGATAATTTTAACTACGATAATTGGCATACCTTTTGGAGTAACCCATCTTGCTGGAATAAAGGTAATAAGTGCTCCACCTTCGCTGGCACCTACATTCCTGGCTTTTGATTTTAAGGGTCTCTTTAGTGTGGAAGCAGGAGTAATAGGGGCCATTACCAGTGTACTTACAGTAATTATTACATTTACTTTAGTTGATTTATTTGATACTATAGGAACTTTGGTTGGAACGGCTGAAAAAGCAGGTATGGTTGATGAAAATGGAAAGTTCAAGAACATGCATAAAGCTCTTTTTTCAGATTCAATAGCAACTACTGTTGGCTCAGTGCTTGGAACCAGTACTGTTGTTACATATGTAGAATCTACATCGGGGGTGTCAACAGGTGGAAGAACAGGACTTACTTCTGTTACAGTAGGAATATTATTCATACTTGCATTATTTTTCTCAGGGATAGTTGGAATAGTTCCAACACAAGCTACGGCTCCAGCACTTATAATTGTAGGAGTGCTTATGATGGGAGCAGTTACTAAAATAGATTTTAATGATTTTTCAGAAGCGCTTCCAGCTTTCTTTGCTATAGCATTCATGCCATTTAGTTATAGCATAGCAAATGGTATAGCTGCTGCAGTAATATTCTATCCAATAGTTAAGATTGCTACAGGAAAATACAAGGAAGTTCATCCTATAATATATGTACTTGCAATATTATTTATATTTAGATTTGCCATGCTGGCATAAAATCCATGTTAAATCTATTTGAATTTGTTATTGACATTTTAATTAAAAAATTTTGAATGAATGTAAGGCAAGCTCGTTGAAAGCTAATAGTTTTCAACGGGTTGTTTTTATTTAATGTTAAAATTTAACTAGTTATTAATAGATTGTTAAATCATATTGGATTGAAATTATATCTTTAATAATTTATGATATTAAAGAGGATAATTTTAGGTGGTTTATATGAAAAAATGTATTAAATTTGTATTGTATTTTATAATTGTTATATTTTTACTTGCTTTAATAACAGAAATTCAGATAATTTATTTTGGGGAAAATGCAAAACCTAAAAAATCAGATTGTATAATTGTGCTGGGATGCAGGGTTTATGGCAGCACTCCGAGTCCTTTTCTCATATGGAGGTTGAATAAAGGTCTTGAACTTTATGATAAAGGCTATGGAGATTATATTATTGTTTCTGGAGGAAAAGGCCCGGGAGAAAATATATCAGAAGCTAAAGCTATGAAGAATTATCTGGTGTATAAGGGAATAGATTCATCAAGGGTAATAATGGAAGATAAATCTATGTCTACCATGGAGAATTTATCAAATTCTAAAAGGGTAATGGAGGAGAAAGGTCTTAAAACTGCAGTAATAGTATCTAATAAATATCATTTAAAAAGAGCATCTTTAATGGCTGAGAGTCATGGGATAGAGGGAAGCTATTCAGGGGTATTTGTGTATACCTATAAGAACAGGGAAATTACAGGGTATATCAGGGAAATACCTGCTCTGTGGAAATATTATTTGTATAAACTTTTTAAAGTATATTAATACCATAAAATATACCTTATAGCTTGGCTATAAGGTATGAATTTCAACCTGTATTAATCTACGAAACTATTCCAGTAATTTGAATAATCAAGGACTATTGAATCTGCCTTTGCATTTTTTACATTATAGTAATCAGCTAGTCCCTTTATAAAATCCTCTGCTGGTATTCCAGATTTGGATATTAAATCTGTTACCTGTTTCTTTATCTCTTCGGGTATATGGGAAAGGCAGTAAGTAGTATTCATTTTAATAAATCCTCCTCTATAATATAAGTATTTAGTAAAACACATAGTATAATTTTAAATATTATATAACTTATATTTCGATTTAAGTATACCACTTTGCTCATTAGAATTCAATAAAGAGTAGGCTAATACCAAAATGTTTATCCCAAGGTTATATTTAGCCACACCACCAGTTTGTACAAGATAGTGTGTTTTAGACTTTAAAGGCATTAAGGAAAGTTAGTGATTGTTTATCCTATTTTATTGGAGTTTCATTAAAAAACTTGATAATACATTCTGCTATTAATTTATGGCCTGTTTTTGTGGGATGTATACCATCTATAAATAGGGAATTGTTAGATGATATCTTTGATTTTTCCAAGAAACAGTGGTGAAAATCTATATAATGAATGTTATTTTTGGTGCAAAAGTCCAATATCCAATTTCTATAATGGTTCAGTAGAATATTTATTTTATCATAATCTACAGTTCCATCCCATTTTCTTTCAGCCAGTGTTTTATCTATTATGGGTTCTGTGCCTACTATAGGGATTATTCCTTCATTTAAAGATTCTTTTATTATTTCAGTTAAATTGTCTGTTACAAGTTTTAAACGTCTGCCAGCCATAAAGTCATTAGAGCCTCCAAGTATAATTACATGAGTCGGATGATTCTTAACCACATCTCTATAGGAACGGGATAACATTCCAGGCATGGTATCTCCATTTATTCCTTTGTTCAAAACTTCAATTTTTAATAGGTCTCTTATAAGAGATACCCAACAATCTTCTTTAAAGACTCCATATCCCGAAGTTAAACTATCTCCTAAGCATACTAATTTCATTGAAAATACTTTTCCTCCTTGCGATAAATTTTTTGTTTTTGATATTATCACAATAATGTTCGTAATGGTGTGAACATTATTGATGTAAAATGTAATGCAATTTTAAAATACACGAATATTGAATTGAAAATTAAGTCTAATATATTGAACTATATAATTTCATATGTTAATATAATTATATCATAAACAAATAAAGTATCCATATAATCCTAATAATGTGGTTTAGGAGTTTCTACAGGAAGCCGTAAATTTCCCGTCTATGGATGAATTCCTTTAAAGCTTGATGTTTTTTGTTAAGTTTTAAATTAGTTTGTCGATTTTAAGGTTTCATATAGATTCAAAGTTATGAGTTTATGAAATCTTTTTTTATATTTATGAAATATTTTAGGTTCAGATATGGAAAAATAAATATCAGATGAAATACCTACCTGTTTTTTATTTAATATATCTCTGAAACCTATAAAATTTTAAGGAGGATTCAGATGAAAGTTGCAATTATATTTGGCAGTAAATCTGATATAGAAAAGATGAAAGGTGCTGCTAAAGCTTTAAAAGAATTTAATATTGATTATGAGGCTTTTATTTTGTCAGCACATAGAGTACCTGAAGAGCTTTTACAGACTATAGAGAAATTAGAGAGGGAAAATTGTGAATGTATTATTGCCGGTGCTGGACTCGCGGCTCACCTTCCAGGAGTTATAGCATCTAAAACTGTTATTCCTGTTATAGGAGTTCCATTGAATGCAGCACTTTCTGGGCTTGATTCTCTTTTTTCAATAGTTCAGATGCCAAAATCCATACCTGTAGCTACTGTTGGAATAAATAACAGTTATAATGGAGGTATGCTGGCAGTACAAATTTTAGCACTTAAGTATCCTGAAATTAGAGAAAAATTGGTTGAGTATAGAAAAAATATGAAAAAAAAATTTATAATGGAAAATGGAGAAGGGGTTGAATTGTAAAGATGAAAAAAGGAGAAATGATTTATCAGGGAAAAGCAAAAAAAGTGTATGAAACAGATGATAAGGATAAAGTAATAATTTATTATAAAGATGATGCTACAGCATTCAACGGTGAAAAAAAGGGACAGATTACTGATAAAGGAATACTTAATAATAATATTACTTCCAGTTTGTTTGAGCTGTTAGAAAAAAATAACATACCAACTCATTTTGAGAAAAAATTAAATGATAGAGAGCAGCTCTGTAAAAAAGTAGATATAATACCACTAGAGGTAATAGTGAGAAATGTAGCTGCAGGAAGTATGGCAAAAAGACTGGGTCTTGAAGAGGGAACACCTCTTAAAACTACTGTGTTTGAATTAAGTTATAAAGATGACAGCTTAGGAGACCCGATTATAAATGATTATCATGCAGTTGCAATAGGAATTGCCACCTGGGATGAACTTAAAACCATATATGACATGACAGCTTCCATAAATGATATACTTGAGTTGTTTTTTAGAAAACTAGGTATAAAACTTATAGATTTCAAATTAGAATTTGGAAAATTTAAAGATAAAATAGTACTTGCAGATGAGATATCTCCGGATACCTGCAGATTATGGGATGCAGTAACCAATGAGAAATTGGATAAGGATAGATTCAGACGTGATATGGGAAATGTAAAGGAAGCTTATGAAGAAATACTAAGAAGAATAAGTGACAACTAATTTCATTCTACTATTTATGGTAAAAAGGAGAGAAATTTTAATGAGTGGTTTAAATGAGCAATTTAATGAGTGCTCCTGCATTGATATGGAAGAGGATAAATTTAAGGATGAGTGTGGAGTATTTGGGGTATTTTCTAAAAATAATATAGACGTAGCGTCTTTGACTTATTATGGCCTTTATGCCCTTCAACATAGAGGGCAGGAAAGTGCAGGAATTGTAGTTTCAGATGGAAGTGAATTAAAGTATCATAAGGAAATGGGATTGGTTTCTGATGTATTTCACAGGGAATTGTTAAATGGACTAAAGGGTAATAGTGCAATAGGACACGTTAGATATTCTACTGCAGGAGCTAGTAGTTTGAATAATGCACAACCTCTTATAGCACAGTATAAATTGGGTTCTATTGCTATAGCCCACAATGGAAATTTAGTAAATGCAGATATTATAAGGGATCTTTTAGAAGAAGCAGGATATATCTTTCAAACATCTATAGACACAGAAATTATTTTAAGCCTTATTGCAAGGGGATCAAAAAAAGATATAGGAAAAGCTGTAGTAGATGCAGTGCAGGCGGTTAAAGGTTCCTATGCCACTGTAATTTTAACAGAAAATGAGCTTATAGGGGTAAGAGATCCAAATGGAATAAGGCCGCTTTGTATGGGAGAATTGAATGGAGATTACATACTCTGTTCTGAAAGTTGTGCCCTGGATTCCATAGGTGCTAATTTTATAAGGGATGTAGAGCCGGGAGAAATTGTTATAATAAATAAAGATGGAATTAAATCCATAAATTTTGCAGAAAAGACAAAATGTCAAACATGTTCTTTTGAATATATATATTTTGCAAGACCGGATAGTACCATAGATGGAATAAATGTATATACTTCAAGACTGAAAGCTGGAAGAATACTTTACAGGGAAAATCCAGTAGAAGCAGATGTGGTAATCGGAGTTCCTGACTCTGGTATACCAGCTGCTATAGGATATTCAGAAGAATCAGGAATACCCTATAGCATAGGCTTTATAAAAAATAAATATGTGGGAAGAACTTTTATCTCTCCTTCCAAGGAACTTAGATCTAAAGCAGTGGCTGTAAAACTCAATCCTCTTAAAGTAAATGTAGAGGGTAAACGGGTGATAATTGTAGATGATTCAATAGTTAGAGGCACTACCAGTAAAAAACTTGTGGAAATATTGAGAAGAGCAGGAGCTACAGAAGTGCATCTTAGAGTTTCTTCCCCTGTAGTTAAATATCCCTGTTATTTTGGTATTGATACTCCTTACAGGAATGAACTTATAGGTTCCAATGCCAAATTAGAAGAAATAAGAGATGAAATAGGAGCGGACAGCCTTGGATATATAAGTATAGATGGAATTTTGGAAGCTCTTGATTATGGTGATGATGAAAATAAGGGATATTGTCTTGGATGTTTTAGCGGGGTATATCCTATATCGGCCCCTATGGAAAAAAATAAAAATTATTTAGAGTAAAGGAAGGTATACTATGGTAACATATAAGGATTCTGGTGTAAATATTGAAGAGGGATATAAGTCTGTAAAACTTATGAAGGAATATTCTGCGCAGACTTTTATTCCAGGAGTTTTAAACGGACTTGGAAGCTTTGCAGGTATGTTTGAACTGGGCAAGTACAAAAATCCGGTACTTGTATCTGGAACAGATGGAGTTGGAACAAAGCTTAAAATAGCTTTTGAAATGAAAATATATGATACTGTAGGAATAGATTGCGTTGCCATGTGTGTCAATGATATTTTATGTCATGGTGCAAAACCACTGTTTTTTCTGGATTATTTGGCTTGTTCCAATTTAGAGGCAGAAGTAGCAGCGGAATTGGTTAAAGGAATATCGAAAGGATGCATGGATGCAGGCTGTGCACTAATTGGGGGAGAGACAGCTGAGATGCCGGGCTTTTACTCCAAAGGAGAATATGACATGGCAGGATTTGCTGTGGGAGTTGTGGAAAAAGACAATATAATAAATGGCAGTACTGTAGAAGAAGGAGATGTACTTGTTGGAATAGCCTCAAGTGGAGTACACAGCAATGGATACTCTTTGGTTAGGAAACTTGTAGATAACTTTCAAGTTGACTTCTTTGGAAGTGCCTTGGGTGAAGTGCTTTTAACTCCTACAAGGATATATGTAAAACCGGTCTTAAAACTTCTGGAGAAGTTTAAAATAAAAGCCATGGCTCACATAACAGGGGGCGGTTTTTATGAGAATATACCGAGAATGTTTAAAGAAGATTTTACAGCGGTTATAGATAAAAATAGTTTTGAGATGCCTGAGATATTTAAATATATAATGGATTTAGGTGTGGATGAGGAACATATGTACAATACTTATAATATGGGAATAGGTTTTGTACTCTGTGTAGATAGTAAAGATGCTCCAGATATAATAAAGGATTTGAATGAGATGGGGGAAAAAGCCTATATCATTGGACATGTGAAAAGAAGGGAAAAAAGGGTATGTTTAAAATAGCAGTTTTAGCTTCCGGGGGAGGTACTGATTTTCAGTCCATAATAGATGCTGTTCATAGTGGGTATTTAAAAAATTGTATTATAGATATTTTAATAAGTGACAGGCCGGGAGTGTATGCTCTGGAAAGGGCAAAAAAAAATAATATTGAATATCACGTATTGGATAGAAAAATTTATAAATCCAATATTTCCGATGAAATACTGAAACTTTTACATAATAGAGTTGAATTAATAGTGTGTGCAGGCTGGCTTTCTATACTAAAGGGTGATTTGATTTCACAATTTAAAAATAAAATGATTAATATACATCCTTCCCTTATACCTTCCTTCTGTGGAGATGGCATGTATGGCATAAAGGTTCATGAAAAGGTACTGGAACATGGAGTTAAAATATCAGGGTGTACCGTACATTTTGTAGATGAAGGTACAGACAGCGGACCTATAATATTTCAGGAGGCAGTACCTGTATATTTTGAAGATACTCCGGAGGAGCTTCAACAGAGGGTGCTAAAAGAGGAGCATAAAGCGCTTCCAAAGGTAATTAAGCTGATTTCTGAGGATAAGGTAGTAGTGGAAGGGAAAAGAGTAAAAATTTATAAATAAAGTAATTGGAGGTTTAAATATGATAAATCGTGCATTAATAAGTGTTTATAATAAAGAAGGCTTATTGGAGTTGGCACAATTTTTAAAAAATAAAGGAGTGGAGCTAATATCCACAGGAGGTACCTATAAGTACCTGGAACAAAATGATATACAGGTTACAGAAGTGTCAAAAATTACAGGTTTTGATGAAATATTAGATGGAAGGGTAAAAACTCTTCATCCAGTTATACATTCAGGTATACTTGCTAAAAGAGATAATAAAGAACATATGGATACCATAGCTAAAAAGGATATTCTTCCCATAGATATGGTAGTAGTAAACCTGTATCCTTTCTTTGATAAAGTAGATGACAATATTACTTTTGAAGAAAAGGTGGAGTTTATAGATATAGGTGGTCCCACAATGATAAGGGCTGCTGCTAAAAATTTTAAGGACGTAATAGTAGTTACAGATGTGGGAGACTACTCAAAATTAATTGAAGAAATAGATTCAAAGGGAGATGTACCCTATGATTTTAGAAAAAAACTAGCGGGAAAGGTGTTTAATCTAATGTCTGCTTATGACGGGGCTATAAGCAATTTCCTTCTGGAAGAAGATTATCCCGAATATTTAAGTCTTTCTTACAAAAAGATGGATAATTTAAGATATGGAGAAAATCCACATCAGAGTGCAGCTTACTATACTGCTACAGCAGGAACTGCCCCTATGAAAGATTTTACCCAGCTAAATGGTAAACAGCTTTCATATAACAATATAAAGGATATGGATATAGCTTGGAAAGTAGTAAATGAATTTGAAGAAATATGCTGTGTGGCAGTTAAACATAACACTCCTTGTGGTGTGGCACTTGGAAAAGATTTGTATGAAGCTTATGTTAAAACCTATGAATGTGACCCTACCTCAATTTTTGGAGGAATTATAGCTGTAAATAGAAAATTGGATGTAAAAACTGCAGAGGAGATATCAAAAATTTTTGTTGAAATAGTTATTGCACCGGATTTTGATGAAGAAGCTTTAAAAGTATTGATGGAAAAGAAAAATTTGAGAATAATTAAATGCAGTGTAAAACCTACTAATAGTATGGAAATAGCTAAAGTAGATGGAGGAATACTGGTGCAGTCTGCGGACGACAAACTGGTAGAAAACATGGAAGTAGTTACAGATAAAAAACCTTCAAAAGAGGAAATAAATAATTTGATCTTTGGAATGAAAGTATGTAAATATGTAAAATCAAATGCCATTGTAGTAGTTAAGGACTTCATGGCCAAAGGTATTGGAGGAGGCCAGGTGAACAGAATATGGCCTACTTGTCATGCACTGGATAGGGCAGGAGATGGAGTAGTACTTGCGTCTGATGCATTTTTCCCATTTAATGATGTAGTTTGTGAAGCCGCAAAATACGGAATAAAGGCAATAATTCAGCCAGGAGGTTCTGTAAGAGATAAGGACTCCATAGAAGAATGCAATAAAAATGGAATATCAATGGTATTTACAGGGGTAAGACATTTTAAACATTAAATTATAAAATGTGAATTGTGAATTGTGAATTGAAAAGGGGTGTATATAGTGAAAGTACTCGTAATTGGTTCAGGAGGAAGAGAACATGCTATTTGCTGGAAAATATCACAAAATCCAAAAGTAGATAAAATATTTTGTGCTCCTGGAAATGGTGGAACCCATGCAGAAGATAAATGTACTAACATAGATATAACAGACATAGAGGAACTTGTAAACTTTGCACTGGAGTCAGAAATAGATTTAACTGTAGTAGGACCTGAAAACCCGCTTATAGAAGGTATGGTAGATAAATTTAGAAGTAAGGGATTGAATATATTTGGACCTACGTCAGAGGCTGCAATGCTTGAAGGAAGCAAAATTTATTCTAAGGATTTCATGAAAAAGTATAGGATTAAAACTGCAGAATATGGTGTATTCAATGATAAAGATGAGGCTTTGAAATACATTAAAGAATGTGAATATCCGGTGGTTATAAAGGCAGATGGATTAGCAGCGGGAAAAGGTGTATCCATATGTAAAAATTATAAAGAAGCCCGGTTTACAATAGAGGATTTTATGGTTAAAGACATATTCAATGGGGCAGGAAAAAATGTAGTTATTGAAGAGTTTTTGGAGGGAGTGGAAGCTTCCATACTCACAATAACAGATGGAAAGAGCATTATTCCATTTATGTCTGCAAAGGATCATAAACAGATTTATGATGGGGGGAAAGGGCCAAATACTGGAGGTATGGGAGCTATATCTCCAAACCCTTATTGTAGTAAGGAAGTATTAAAGGATTTTGAGAAAAATATAATGAATCCCACATTAAAGGGAATACAGCAGGAAAACTTGGATTATATAGGAATAATTTTTTTTGGAATTATGATAACTAAAAAAGGAATTTATCTTCTGGAGTACAATGTAAGAATGGGAGATCCTGAGACCCAGGCAGTACTTCCTTTAATGAAAAGTGATTTGGTAGAGCTTATAGAAGCTTCCCTTGAAGGAAAGCTTGACAAATTTGATTTACAGTGGGAAAAGGGTGCCTGCTGCTCGGTAGTAGCCGCCTCTAAAGGCTATCCGGGGAAATATAGTACTGGTTTTACCATAGAAGGTATGGAAAACTCAAATAATATTTTTGCAGCAGGAGTTAAAATAAAAAATGGAGAATTTATAACCTCTGGAGGAAGAGTTTTATCTGTCTATGGACTTGGAAATAATTTAGATAAAGCAATTGAATCAGCGTATAATAATTTGAAGGAAGTAAGTTTTCAAGGAATGTATTTTAGAACTGATATAGGACGATAATTTAGATTAAAAACTGACCACCTTGTTTTTGTAAGGGGGGTCAGCTTTTCTATTTAGATTTATAAATTATCAATGTAAATTTTATAAATATTATGTTACAAATTTAGTACCCGTATCTTTTCCAGTGGAAATAATTTTAAAATAATAGTAAAATAGTACCTATATTGTATGGAGGTATAATTTTATGGGTAATTCAGAAAATAGGCGTAGAAAGAAAAAAAGAAAAAAGAAAAAGAGTGTTTTAAAATCACTTATTTTATTTCTAATATATGAATTAATAGTATTTATTATTGCAGGTCCTATATTGGTATTTTATGGACCTTTTAAGAATGTAAAAAGCCAGGTAGTAGGCACCGCCATGGCAACTTTCAGCCATCAGTATATAGCTACTATCTTTTTGTCTGATGATGAGATAACTAAAATACTCAATCAGGGAAAAAGCGGAGAAACTACCAGTGCGGAAAAAGAAAATCCCAATGGTGTAAATATAAGTCATGAGGGTGATAATGATATTAAAAGATATGATATAAGTAATAGGAAATTTGATGGTTATATTCTTGAAATAAATGATCCAAAGAGAATAAAGGTGGGATATACCAGCAAGTTAAAAGAAGTAGGGGAGAGAACAAGTGAAATAGCAGAGCGTAATGGGGCTGTAGCTGCTATAAATGGAGGAGGATTTACAGATAAAACCACCAGCGGCAAGCTGTGGGTGGGAACGGGAGCTTATCCTGAGGGAATTGTAATATCTGGGGGAAAGCTAATATATAGTGATGTTAACTATTCAGAGAAAATAAATGTTACAGCTTTTACTTCAGATGGCAGACTTATAGTTGGAGATCATACCCTGCAGGAACTTTTAGATAAAAATGTACAGGAGGCAATTTCTTTCAGAAATTCTCTAATAATAAATGGAAAGACTGTATCCGTAGAAAATGAAGGTTTGAATCCCAGAACAGCCATAGGACAGAAAGCAGATGGGACTATAGTAATGCTAGTTGTAGATGGAAGAAAGGGATTGAAAACAGGTGCCTCCTTAAAAGAAATACAAAACATACTCTTGCAGCAGGGGGTAGTTAATGCCAGCAATTTAGATGGAGGTTCTTCTACTACTATGTATTTTAATGGGGAAGTAATAAACGATCCTTGCGATTGGAATGGAGAGAGAACCGTAGCTACGGTATTATATGTGAAGCCTTAGAGGAGAGTGTGATAGATGAAAAAACTTAAGAGAATAATTATGTGGACTTTAATTCCAATAATTATAGAGGTGACAGCTCTTTTATTTATGGATAAATTTTATTTTAATGATGAGTCAAACTTCAATATAAAAAAAGTAGATATATCTTCAAAGAAAGAACCCAACAAAATTAATGTGAAAGTTCCAGAGGATGCAAAGGATATAAAAATTTCTCACAGTGGAGAGTATATATCCTACTATAATGGTGAATCAATAGTTGTAATTGATACATCAAATAATGATAAAAAAGAAGTAACTTTAGCTGATGGTAATGAATTATCCTATTACACCTGGTTTTTGGATACCAATAATATTCTTATAGCGGAAAAATCCATTGAAGGAGAATCCAGTTATTTAAAATTTGAATCCTATAATCCTAAAAAAGATGCTACCTATATTTTGAAAAAGGATGAAAGTAGCGAAGCATTATCTATACTGCTTCCAGATGAGGAATATGAAGTTAAAAATATAGCCTTTTCCGGAGCAAGTAATGTAACTTATATAAGTTCAGGTAGAGAGGGCGGAAGAAGCAGAATATACAGAGTAAATATTATGAATCAAATGAATCTAGTTAATTTTGTAAACTGCGAACTTGGAAATATAAAAGCTGTAAATACGAAAAATGGTGATGAGCTAATCTATGAGGACAGAACCTATAACAGGATAAGAACTGGAAAAGGTGGAGTAATAGCTACAGGAGAAAATGCAATGCACTATCTATTAAACACGGATAAAGAAAATAATGTTTATATAGGTAATGGAGATAATGATAAGGTAAATAAAATATTTGTAACGGATCTCCAATCTACTGGTACCAACTGGAAGACCCATGCATTGTCAGAATATGTGGATAAGAATAATATACATATTACAAGGGCTGGTAAAATATATATAGATGATCCTGTCAATAGTCAGGTAAAAGAGATTACAACAGGTCAGGTCACCAAATATTCGGGAAATTTAATAGCCGTATATGATTATGGAGTAATCAGTGAAAGCAGCAATAAGATAAAAAGTAGTTTATTTTAGTGAGATGCTTTAAAGTAATATAGTTTGCCATCTTCTATGGAATAATCCACAAGTTTATTATCGTACAAATAGTTTATAAAGGCACATACACCTGAAAAATTCAAGTGGTATTGATGAAAATCCAGGGATAATTCATTTAATATGGTGATATTTTCAAGTATATCCTCCCTGGTTAAGGGTTGGTCTAGAAGAGCTAATATTTCATCCTCATATTTACATATATTTGTAATATTAGCCTGGGCTAAATTAATTATTTCCTCTTTAGTTAGTATTTTTTCAGAATGGCTTATTACAAAATAATCTGCTTCCAATTCTTTTATAGTATTTAGAGAGGACAGGCTATCTTCTATATTATATAAGTAAGGTAAAGAATATTTATTTAATATTTCACTGCTGAATATAGAATCTCCGAGAAAACAAACTTTTTCTGGAGTAACTATAGCTATATGGTCTTTAGAATGTCCAGGCAGTGAAATTATGTTAAATTTTTCATCATTTAATTTATTAATACCATAATCTAAAATAAAATCTACATCTATGGACTTATTAATTTTGTTGAATGCCTTTGAAGGATGGCAGCATGAGAGTATGGAGGAAAAAAGATCCGGATTTTCCATAAATATTTTTTCGCCTTTTGAAGTATATACCAGGCAGCCAGGATAATTTTTTTTGAAATATAGATTGCCACCGCAGTGATCCATATGACTATGGGTATTTATTATATATTTGGGATGGAGATTATTTTCAATTAGTATAGTTTCTATTCTTTTAGCATCTCCGTTATTTATACCGGTGTCTATAATCAAGCAGTTCTTATTTTTAAAGATGAATATTCCACAGTTGGTTGGTGCATCTATGTAATAGGTGCTTCCTTTTATTTTGTTCAAATTCATTTTGTGACACTTCCTTGTATCGTTGATAAAATTAATATATATTTAATCATATCATATTCTATTATGTAATCAAGGTGACTGAATGTTGATTTTGAAATTTTAATGATACCATGATATAATTTTTAAAGAGGTTTTTTACTGACAATGAAAATTTATGTGGAGGTATTTGCTATGGAGTCAGCTATGACAAATTTATTAACTCTTTTAGGACTCATGGGAGTTATTCAAGGGTTAGGAATGAAATACAGCAAAACAGTGAGAGAAAAATTCAGATTGGATGCAGAAGGTGTGGATAAAAAGTATGTAAATTTTAAAGTGAATTTTCTTATTGTATTGGGAGTTGTGATATTAATAGTTCAATTTGTTTCATATTATTATTCACCACTGGGAAGTAATATGGATATATTATTATCGGCATTTTTACTTTTAGCTATTACTATAGATTTTATGTATAAAAGATCCAGAATTAGAAAAAATCAAAAAAAATAAGTTTAAAATAATATAATACATACTATATATAAATGAGCAAAATTATAATAAAATTTGCTCATTTAATTATATAATAATTAGTTGCCAAACAGCGTGTTAAAATTATTCCAAATTTGTGCTCTGATTTCTTCATAAGGGGTGTTTTTTATAAAAGAAATCCATTTTATTATATTTTTAACCTCATTTGGATATATATATTTGTTATTTTTTAAAGCTGTTGGTCCATCAGTTTCGGTGAAAATTCTATCTAAAGGAAGTAATTTTACTATTTCATTAGTAAGGCTGGAATGACCTATATCAATACTGATTGTGAAATAGCAGCCGTAATCTAAAAGTCTTTTTAGTGTATCCAAATCTCCGCTGTACCAATGAATAATAGGTGTCCTTAAGTTATATTTTTTTATAGTCTGTAGTACCTCACTTTCAGCTCCTTTTGTATGTATGTTGGTAATTTTATTATATTTACTAGCTTTATCTGAAAAGTATTCAAAAACTCTATTCATATAAGGAAATTTTTCACTTTCTAAAACCCAGTGATAATCAAGACCTATTTCACCAATGACCCTGCACTCTTTTATATATTTATCAAACGTATCCAGGTTTCTGTAGTTTTTATGAGCTTCCCAAGGGTGAATTCCAAAACAGGGGATTATGTTTTTATGAGATATACTTAAATTTTTAGTGAAAAGGTAACTTTCCAGATTCATAGAACAACCCAGCGTTTTAATATTATCACAGTCTATTATGTTCAACGCCTTATTTAAATTCAAACTGTCCTTATAAAAGTCCAAATGGTTATGTGCATCAACAAACATATTTTACCTCCGTGTAAATTATTTATTTTCATAGGAATCTAATTTTTTAATTAAATTATGCTTCAATATATAATCTGAGTACTCTAATTGATTTAATACATTTTCCTTTTCTGCTTTAAGTATATCATTTTTTGTGATTTTATTGCCTGCATTTATATCATAATATGCATCATCTTGAAAGGAATAGTAATAATTTTTATTTATAAAAGATGCATTTCTAAATATAACACTTTGATTTTCAGCGTTGAATAAATCTTTTCCCAGCATTTCTTTCTCAGGTAAGTCAAATAAATTGCATACAGTAGAATATATGTCCATTTGTCCTGCATAAACAGAGCTTACGCCTTTTATGGATTCATCAGGAAAGTGGATAAACATAGGAACTTTCTGGAGTTTCTCCCGTTCCACATCAGAGTGAGAACTTTTATTTAAGTATTTAAAAAGCTGCAATTGTTTATCTTTGGGTATTGCATGGTGATCCCCATACAATATTACTACAGAATTTTTCAATATGCCTTCTTTATCTAATTCATCAAGAAACATTCCAAGCTGTTCATCTGTGTAATGTATAGCCTTTATATAATTGCCTACAAGAGTATCCTCAAAGTCACCCGTATCAAAATCTCCATACTTGTTTACATCGTCAAAGGGAAAATGACTTGTAAGTGTTATTAAAAAGGCATAGTAGGGAGATTGCATTTTGCTTAGCTTATCTAAAGACTGGGTAAGAAAGGATCTATCACTTAACCCAAGCCCTATCTCTTAAGCCCCTAAATAGGTTTGGACCATTACATCTATATTTATTATAATGTAGAAAGTGATTGGAGGTAAACTATGAAAGGAAAAAGTTATACGAAAGAATTAAAAGAAGAGGTATTAAGAGAAGTGAAAGAAGTAGGAAATGTTTCACTGGTATCAAGGAGACATGGGCTCTCAAAATCAACTATATTTACGTGGATAAGGAATTCTAAGGATAAGGATGAGATTAAAATTAAGCCTGGTAGAAAAGCTTTAGTTGAGGGAGAAAAAGAACTTGAAAATGAGCTGACAGAGGTAACAAAAGAAAATGATCATCTAAAAAAATTGTTAGGAGAAAAAGATTTAGAAATAGCAATTCTTAGAGATTTAATAAAAAAATCAAACCCTCAATTAAGGAAAAAGTAGAAATAGCTAAAAAGTATATAGAGCAAGGATACAATGCAGTATTTGTACTTAAAGTAGTTAAACTCGGAAGATCAACATATTACTATAATTTAAGTGTAGAAGGCAAAGAAAAGACTAGGCCTAAAGGTGGAAAGCCAAAAGGATATAGTATAAACAGAGATGGTGAGAAAGTATGCGATGATCAGATTAAGGAATTTATTTTGGAGGCCATTGACGGGGATGCTATTAACTATGGATATAGAAAAATAACTTACCATTTAAGAAAATATTGTAATCTTGTGATTAATCATAAGAAGGTTTATCGGCTTTGCAAAGAGCTCAGAATACTTAAAGATCAGAGAATAATTAGAACTAAAATAAAGAGAAATATTGCAATTAACAGAACTATAACAGGCTCAAATCAACTATGGGAAATGGATATAAAATATGGCTATATAGAAGGTGAGGATAAATTCTTCTACTTACTAAATTTAATTGATATCTTTGATAGGAGCATTATAGATTACCACATGGGTTTACACTGTGAGGCTAAAGATGCTGCAGCACTACTGAGGAAGTGCTTAATAAGAAGAAACTTGTTTGAGGAAGACTCTAAAAAGCCAGTAATAAGAACAGACAACGGACCCCAGTTTATAAGTCATAAATTTGATGAATGCTGTGAAGAACTTAAAATTGAACATGAGAGAATACCAGTGAAGACGCCAAATAAAAACGCACATGTAGAATCATTTCACAGAATACTTGAGGATGAGTGTTTAAAAATTAATGAATTTCAAAGCTATGGAGAAGCATACAAAATAGTAAATGAATTTATGGAATTCTACAATAATAGGAGATTACATTCAAGTTTAAGATTTATGGCTCCACATGAATTTTATAACCTTTATTTTGAAGAAAACCTAACAAACATTCAAATAAGGGTCTAAATTTAATAGAAATGAAGAATTTATTAGATTCTGTCCAAAACGAGGGGGTTAATCCGCTATGGATTCATCCTGTTTATAGCTGCTTTCACCATAAAAAGTGTCAAAATCAAATTTTTGATACATTATATTTCTATTCCAGAAGCTTTCTCTAAACCCATGAAAGGCAGCGGTAGAATAGCCCTTATTCTTAAAATTTTCAGGCATTGCATTATAATAGTTGCCAGAGTAAAGAAAATAAGCTGCCCCTGCTGAAGCAGGATACAATGAGGTATTTGTCATAAACTCTGCATCAGAAGTTCCGCCGGCGGCTGTTTGATAGTAGAAATTATCGAAGTATTCAGACCTTTTTATCCACCTATTTAAATTTGGAGTTATTTCCTGCCCATTGATAGAACCATTTATAACAAAACTCTGAAGGGCTTCTACTTGAATCATTATTAAGTTTTTATTTTTAGCAATACCATTTAAATTTTCATGACTGGATTTATTTAATACCAAAAAGTTATGTATTTCATCCAGTTTTTCTTTGGAAACGGGAACCAGTTTATTTATATTTGCAGAAATGGTGTTATAAATATCCAGACAGTGATAATTCAATATACCTAATTTTCTCGATATATACACCTTATTGTACATAGTACTTAAAAGTCTAGGCTGTTCTTTAGATAAATTGTAAAAGCTTCTGTAATTTATTAAAAGTCCTAATATGAGCAATATTGAAAATATTGACAGTCTAAAGTTTAAGGAAAGCTTCTGGCTGCCTTTGGCTGCATATCTATTGATAAAAGGAATTATAAATAAAATATCAAAAAGGTATAAAAAATCCCTAAGGTCAATTAAGTTAATCACGCTGGATTTTACTGCATTTAATTGAAATCCACTTATTAACACAGGTATAGATATAAGATCTTTGAAATATCTAAAATAAATAGAATTACTAATTATAGCAATACTTATTATAACATTGCATAGATACAGAAATCTGGCACGCCCTTTGTTTTTAAAAATACAGGCTATGGAAGTAAAAATTAGCACGGAAGCAATAACTGGAATGAAGAGTTTGGCGGAAGATATATATCCAGTTTCTATATGTCTTCCATATATTAAAATCTTAATTGTTACAACAACTATAAAAAAAATTATATCTATAAAGTCTAAAAGAGAAAAATTAAATTTATTCATAGCAATTACTCCTATTTTATGAATTTATCTGAATATAATTATAATAAGACATCTAAAAATAAATAACAAGTTAAAGATAATAAGGATATTTCACGTATAATTACCACATATTCCTGTAAAAATTTTAAGATGCAATTATAAAATAATATGTTAATAAAATGAAAGAATTTTTTATATCTATTTACATAAATGTTGTAGTGTAGCATAATATATTTGTTATAAGAAAGTTAAAAGAACAAGGAGGGGCATATTTGATGACAGAAAAAAATGATAATCAAGAACAGCTCTCAGTAGATGAACAAGCTAAACAGCAGTTCTTAGAGGAACTTAAGAATAAAAATATGGAAGAAAAAAGAAAATTAGAAGAATTTAAAAATCAACAGGAAAAAGATAAATCGGGAGATGAACTGGAAAATATAGATGGAGATAACATAGCTGATGGAGATAGAGAAGAAAAGATTGCTGATGAACAGGTAAGTGAGCCTGAGGATGTGGACTCAGATGAAGAAGTGGAGCCAGAGAAAAAAGGTGCAAGTGAACATGACGTGGTTGAGGTGAAAAAAGATGAGTTAAAACATGATTTGGAACATATAGATGAAAATGACGGTTCTAATACAGAAGATGAGGCAGAAGAAAATCATCAAAAAAATGATGTAGTTAAATTAGAAGATAAAGTACAACAAAATGAAGATAATATAAATAAAGATAAAATAATTAAAGAGGATAAAAAGGTTTCCCGCAGCAAAT